>NZ_BEHC01000017.1:0-38725 GCF_003112495.1 Enterococcus sp. H57 | reverse complement strand
AACAGGTAACCGATACATTAGTTTCAATGTTTACTGAGTAACTAATTATTTTGCAGGAGGACAATTTATTTACACAAAATTATTGACGCTCCCACTTTTTTAGATAAATAGCAAAAATTTTCAGCGTTAAATGACAAATAATTAGAAATATTTGTGCCATTTAAATATAAAAATGACACCAAGTATATCATGAACGCACAAAAAGACCAACAGGGTATACCCTGTTGGACTAAATAAATGTCAAATTCCGTTCTCAACTGTGCATATTCATTCTATGTTCCATGTACCCCATTATCCTCCTGAATACTCATTCCAATGTTAGTTAATTTTTCTAATTCTTCTACGCTTAGATAAGCGCCATATTTTACAATTTCCTCATCAATGACAATAATCGGTAAACTTTTCAAATCTTTTGTCTGCAACAAGTTAAGAATTTTAGGGTTGCTAATAAAAGGCAAGATAGAGTCACTTAAAAAATATAAATTTGTTTCTATCTGTTTATTCTTAATCCGATTATAAAACTCTTTTAGCATCGTATCCTCATGTAATGATTGAAAAACGAAGAGTCCTTCATCATCACTTCTATTTAAGACATAGTAAGAAATTATCATTTTCCTATTGTCAATCCTCCCGCAGTGCAAGAGACTGACCCTACACCAAATGTATTATAAACTTGCATAGCTAATTTTACACTGTAATATTGTCTTTTCCCAGTAAATGTAAAATACATTCCTCCACCATAACCATAAGAATTAGCTAGATTTACTGTTTGAGTATATGATTTTGCACTACCTAAACTCAAGCGTGTAGAAATACGATACATCGCCGAATTGGGACTTGTTATAATATATTCTGTCCGCCCCTGCGTATTAGTAATTTTTTTAGTAGATGCGGTTAACCGCAATACATTTGCAGAAAAACGTGTTTTCGGATCTTGAGGCTCTATCTTTTGAGTGTAAAAAGTATCTTTATCACTAAATCCTTTGGATTTGAAGTAACTTTGTTCTTCTGGTGTTAATTGACTAAAAGTTTTTGCCATTTCACTTGTTTGTTCAACCATCGTGCTAGCTTTAACTATATTTCCAGAAGTCCCAATACCAATAAAACCAAATAACAGAATAAAAAGTGCGCTAAATAATTTTTTTATAGTAATCACTTCCTAATTCATTAAATTTTGAGAAAAACGCTTTCTCAATCTCGATTATACATCTCCTTTTAAAAATGTACACCGTTATTTTTTGAATATTCAGACTTTTTCTTGTTTTTGATAAATGCAACAGATGAAATATTAAGTGTAAATAAAGTTTTTTATACTGTACCAGCTGAAAAGATGTCTCGTGTCAGTTCGGATATTAACACAATAACTAGTAGAATAGGTCTGACTAAAGCAATGCATATGGTACTAAAATACAATCAAGAAGATCCTCCTGTGCCTAAAACCTATGAAGCAATTGACTTAATTATTGTCGATGAAATTGATCGTTTAAAGCTTCAGCATTTAGAACAGCTAAGAGATATTTACGATAGAAATGATCTGGCAATGGTTCTTATCGGTATGCCTGGTATTGAAAAAAGATTGTCTCGTTATCCGCAGCTTTACTCTCGCATAGGATTTGCACATGAATTTGATAACCTTAGTAAGGACGAAACACATCATATTTTGGAATACAAATGGGCAGATTTAGGAATTGATATCAAGCTAGAAGATTTTTCTGATTATGAGGCTATCACAACTATCATTAAGATCACAAAAGGAAATTTTAGGCTTATTCATCGTTTATTTGCGCAGATTGATCGGATTTTAAGAATCAATCAAATGGATAAGATCACTGTAGAAGTTGTCGAAGCAGCAAGAGATAGTTTAGTCATAGGTATATAAAAAACCACCAAAAATCAGGTGGTTTTTGTCATTTAAAGATTGAAATTTTTGCCATTTAAATAGAAGAGTGACACAGGTTCCATCGTTCCTTTATTTTCTACGTCTTCTTCTGTGTGTGTTTCGTGGTTGTTCTTCTATTGCTGGATCAATCGTACCATGAAAGGGGCGATTGCGGTCAAGGTACCAGACATAAAGAATAAACAATGCAATACATAGGACAAAAAGGATTGCACCTATCATAAATCCTTCAGGCAAGTAACTGAAAGTGACAGTATGTTTACCTGCTGGAACTTTTATCATCAAGAATGCGTCTTTGAAATTGCTGACCTTGACTGGTTTCCCATCAATTTTAGCTTTCCATCCTTTGTCATAAGGAATAGTTGTCACCAACATGGAATCTTCAGCGGTATTTACAGTCCCAGAAGCTTTTCTGCCAGTGGCTTCCATTTCGACACCTTTTTCTTTGATCTGATTCATTGCGGCTTGATAGGCTACAACATCTAGACCAACGACTTTAGGCTCCATGAAACTTACTTCTTTCGTTCCATAAAAACTTGCAGTAAATGTCACTGTTGTCTCTTGAGGATAATAGCCAAGATCATAGTATTGACCAGAAATGTTGATTTGTGTTTTTCGCGATGTACCATTGACAGTGATCGTCGCACTAGAACTTTCTAATTGTGCAAAATTGGTTGGGAACAAACTTAAGTAAGCTTGTGTATTTGCAGGCACATGGACTTCCCAAGTGAGCTCTTTTGGCTGGTTATCTGCTGTTTCTGAGTAAGTGACGCCAGTCGTTGTCTTTGTGATCGTCGTATTCAACTGATTCTTCAAAGTAGGTGTATAGAATGTAAAATATTGTTCATTTAGACCAGACAATGTATTGATCAAGTTTGTCTGACTGGTCAAATTATCTGTCACTGGCTGCTCAACATCATTAACGGACAACGGTGCAGTAAATGCTAGTGGCAATGCATTGACATTCTGATACAGTGTATAGTCGCCGCTTTGACCAGCTTGGCGGAAGCCATATTTACTGAACGTGCTTTCGTTTTTAGAAATGTTATATTTGATTCCTGTAAACCCATCCATCAGCAAAGTATTATTGTTATAACGGATATTCAAATTTGTCCCTCTTGAACGGAAACCTAATTTATCCAGGTAAGAGGAAGAATTACGATTTCTTATAGAAGAAAACAAACTGATACCACTGTAACCATAGTTGATCGAATCGTTTGCAGATACTGGATCCAGATTTTCCAAGCGGTAAAACGAGTCGGAATCTTTTTTTGTTTCATTTACAAGAGCTTTCAAGTCAGGATAAGGATCAGTATATAAACTGCGGGAAGCATAATTCCAATCATCAAGAATGCCATGGATCATACTGTTTGTATTGACCAGTGCTTCAGCAGACATGATCAATAATAACAATATACTCAGATGATTGAATGAAAGTTTTTTATGCTGATAAAATCCCACAGCAAAAGCATAAATCCCTAAGAAAACCACTGTCAATACAAAGGAAGTCATCGTCACATAGGTGTAGCTTCCTTCAGGTTTGATGCCCCATGCCACCGCAAAGAGAGCAGCTACGACCAAAATGATTCCTAACAACAGCCCACGATCGTCTTGTTCTATCTTTTCCCATCCTTTTCCTGCAAGCAGGAGCACTAAGAAAGAGAACAGATAGGCATAACGGAATAAAAACATATTCGGTGCATGCATACCATGCCAGAACAAATTCAATGGAACAAGATAAAAACTTGCGATAAGTATGGCGAAAAGACTGCCGTACAAAAATTTATTTTTCAACGGTACTTTCCGACTGGCAAAATAAAACAGACAGAGGACTAACGGGAGCAGACCTGCGTAAACGAACGGAATCGATCCGTATTTTGTCGTGTCATAAACACCAATCATATTTTTCATGATTAGATCCAGATAAGAAGTCGCTTCTGTTTTCAACGTAGTGATCTGACTCAGTGCCTCACCATTTGACCGAAGATCCAGCACTGCTGGCAATACAATGATCATTGAAGCGCCGCCTGCCAGTAAAGAAGTGATACCATAAGGAACAATCGTTTTTTTATATTCTGACCAGTTTGTCAATAGACGGGCGATAAAATATAAGAAAGAAAATACGCCAATCATAAAACCCATATAAAAACTGGATAAAAACAAGAGTAAATAACTGATAAATAAAAGTTTCGGCCGTTTAAGATCCATAACACGATGAATCCCCAAAATCACTAATGGAAGATAAATAAATGCATCCAGCCACATGATGATCTCCGAATGTGCAGTGATAAATGAGATCAATGCGTAACTGACGCTAAGTGCAACATGCCCCCAGCGAGGAATCTTGAACGTACGTGCAAGAAACCAAAAAGCCAATCCGGCACAGCCGACCTTAAGCAAAGTCAGAACATACAGTGCATCTGGCATCATCTGGTTTGGAAAAAAGAACACCAGTGGCGTGAAGATCCCGCCTAGATAGTAAGAAATTAAAGATAAATAATTCAATCCTAGAGAAGCATTCCATGTATAAAAAATACTTTGCTTTCCGAGAAGAACATTTCGGAAGCTGGCATGAAAATTAGAAAACTGTGAAAAGGCATCACTTGCCAAAATACTTCTGCTGCTTCCAGGATAGATCCCGATACTTAGATAAACAAGTGCTAAAATCAAAAACGGAATCAGGAAACTAGCTGCTGCGTAGCGTCCGTTTTCTCTAAAGAATGACTTTAAATTTTTTTTCATATTTATTTTCCACCAAATTTCTATGAAGTTGTATTCAGTTTATCATATCCTTGTTTTTCTCTGCTTAAAAAGAGTCTAGTTTTCACAAAAAAATAAAATTTAGAATAAATAACTTCATAATTTGTTCGTATAACAAAAATAAACGCAAAAAAAGGGTAGGAATCAAAAGTCCCACCCTTAAAAATTTTTATTAAATAAAAAACCGTTCACTATCTGAACGGTCCAAGTATCATTCAATTAAACGCGTTCAACTTTTCCTGATTTCAAAGCACGAGTTGACACCCAAACTTTTTTAGGTTTTCCGTCGACCATAACGCGAACTTTTTGTAAGTTAGGTTTAACAGTACGTTTTGTTGAGTTCATAGCGTGTGAACGGTTGTTTCCACTTTTTGTCTTGCGACCTGTAAAGTAACAAACTTTTGCCATGGTAATTTCCTCCTTTGCCTTGATTTGGAGCAATAGAATAATTCAGCTCATACCAGACTAACATATCATATAGAATGGGAATTTGCAAGTACATTTTCATAGATACAATTGACAATTGAGAAGAATAATTGTAAATTAAACAAGGTTATACCTGAAATTTTGCAAGGTTTTTGAGTACTTTGGGTAACTGCCTTTTATTTCAAGTTGCGCTATGATAAAATATGATAGAAGAAAAATGGGAGTTTTTTACCCGTTAAGGAGGCTCATTCATGGCTGTAAAAATTCAAACGTCAGCTGGAACCATTGAAATTACCAATGATGTAATTGCAACAGTTGTTGGTGGCGCCGCGACAGATGTGTTCGGTGTTGTAGGAATGGCCAGCAAAAATCAAATTAAAGATAATATTACTGAGATTTTGCGTAAAGAAAATTACTCAAGAGGAGTAGTTGTCCGCCAAGAAGATAATGGTATTGCTGTAGATGTTTATACGATTATCAGCTATGGTACGAAAATCTCTGAAGTTTCCCGCAACGTCCAAGAAAAAGTGAAATACAATCTAGAGGCATTATTAGGCGTAACTGCCAATTCAGTTAATGTCTTTGTACAAGGTGTTCGTGTACTGCCAGACTAGGCAGGAGACTGGCTGGTAACTCAGCAGTCGATCTGAAGGAGGATTATCTAGGTGAGTGTAACAGAAATAAGTGCAAGCCAGTTCCAGGAAATGGTCCAGGCAGGTGCGAATCGTCTGCAAGTAAATGCAGAATACGTCAATTCATTAAATGTATTCCCTGTGCCAGATGGCGATACGGGAACAAATATGAATCTATCTATGACTAGTGGAGCTAAGGCAGTAGTAGATTCAACCTCAGAAAAAGTAGGAGAATTAGCAGCAATGCTTTCAAAAGGATTGCTGATGGGTGCGCGCGGAAATTCCGGCGTTATTTTGTCTCAATTGTTTCGTGGATTTTCTAAGCAAATTCCAGATGTTGTCTCATTAGATGCTTCTGATCTTGCTGCAGCCTTCACTCATGGAGTTGAAACTGCGTATAAAGCAGTAATGAAACCAGTAGAAGGAACGATTTTGACAGTAGCTAGAGAAGCAGCGAAAGCTGGAGAAAAGAAAGCAAAAAGTACTGATGATGTCGTTGAAGTAATGACAGCTGTTGTAAAAGGGGCAAAGCGTGCTTTAGCTAAAACTCCAGACTTGCTTCCAGTCCTAAAAGAAGTCGGTGTCGTAGACAGTGGAGGGCAAGGACTGCTGTTTGTTTATGAGGGCTTTTTAAGTGCATTGAATGGAGAATTCCAAGCGGATGAAACATATGAACCTTCTCCAGCAGAAATGGATGATATGGTCAATGCAGAACATCATCGCAGTGTCCAAGGTCAAATGGCGACAGAAGATATCCATTTTGGTTACTGTACAGAAATCATGGTAAAAATCGGAGAAGGACCTACAGTCGATAGTACATTCGATTACGAAGAATTCCGTAACTATTTAGATGGTATAGGAGATTCTTTACTTGTGGTCAATGATGACGAGATCATCAAAGTCCACGTGCATACAGAAAACCCAGGAGAAGTCTTGAATTATGGACAAAAATTCGGTTCATTAGTCAAAATCAAAGTCGACAACATGCGCTTGCAGCATGAGACGATTTTGGAACACGATGAAGAAGTGAACGAGTTTGCGAAAAAAGAAATACCACGTATCCCGTATGGTATCGTAGCGATCGCTGCTGGTAAAGGCGTCCAAGAGCTGTTTGAAAGTTTAGGCGCTAATTATGTTATCAGTGGTGGACAAACAATGAATCCAAGTACGGAAGACATTGTTAAAGCGATTCAAGAAGTAAACGCAGATAAAGTGATTGTCTTGCCAAACAATAAGAACATCTTCATGGCAGCTGATCAAGCAGCAGAAGTAGCAGATATCCCAGTAGCAGTTGTTCCTTCAAGAACGATTTCCCAAGGATTGACAGCTATGCTTTCATTCAATGATCAAGCTTCTTTAGAAGAAAACAAAGAAACGATGACAGAAATGTTGTCTAGCGTTGTGAGCGGTCAAGTCACTCACGCGATCAGAGATACCTCAATTGACGGTGTAGAGATCAAAGAAGGAGACTTTTTGGGCATGATCGATGGAAAAATCCTGATCTCTAACCCAGATATCACAGCAACAGCGTTAAGTACACTAGAACAAATGATCAATGAGGACACAGAGATCGTAACGATCTTGGCAGGTGATGAAGGAACAGTTGAACAAGCAAATGAATTTGCTGAGAAACTAACAGAAAAACATCCTGATTTGGAAATCGAGATCCACCAAGGAGATCAGCCTGTCTATCCTTATCTATTTTCTGCTGAATAATTTCTGTGTCAGAATATCTTTCTAACACAGTATTCATTCATAAAAGGCCTTCGGTTAGTGATCAGGTATGATCGCTGACCAAGTCCTTTTTTTGTTAAAGGAGGGAGGAAAAATTTATGCGTTCTTTAGATGATCCAATCACTATGCTGGCAGGAGTCGGAGAAAAAAGAGCAGCTAGTCTTGCCAGCTTGGGCATCCAAACGATTGAAGACTTACTGACTTATTATCCTTTTCGCTACGAAGATATTCAGGAAAGAAATCTAAACGAGATCCAGGATCAAGAAAAGGTTACTTTGAAAGGAATCGTAGTCTCGCCTCCTGTGATGAATCGATTTGGTTATAAAAAAAGCCGATTGCAATTTCGTATGATGCAAGAACATGATGTGTTCAACGTTTCTTTTTTTAATCAACCTTATCTAAAAGAAAAAGTCATTTTATCGGAGGAAATCGCCGTATACGGTAAATGGGATGCAAAGCGTAAAGCCTTGAACGGGATGAAGATTTTAGGTTCTCAAACAATGGATGACTTTTCGCCGATATATCACGTCAACAAATCAATTCGTCAAACGACATTAGTTGATCTAATCAAAAAAGGGTTTCAAGAATACGGCACATTGATTGAAGAAAATCTGCCAAACAACCTTGTGGAGAAATATCGACTGCTTGACCGAGCTTCTGCTGTAAGAAGTATGCATTTTCCAAAAGACCACGAAGAAAACCATCAAGCCAAACGACGTGTCGTTTTTGAAGAGTTCTTTTTATTTCAAATGCGTCTTCAAGGATTGAAAAAAGCAGAAAAAGCAGAAACGAATGGTTTGGAGATCCTTTATGATGTCCAAAAATTGAAAGAATTTACTCAAAAGCTACCTTTTGAACTGACAAATGCACAAAAACGTGTAACGAATGAAATCTGTCGGGATCTTCGCAGTCCGCAGCATATGCAGCGACTTTTGCAGGGAGATGTAGGTAGCGGAAAAACAGTGGTTGCCGCGATTGCGTTATACGCTACCGTTACAGCAGGTTTCCAAGGTGCGTTGATGGTGCCTACAGAAATCTTGGCACAACAACATATGGAAAGCTTGCAACAGCTGTTTGATCCCAATGAAGTAACCATCGCATTGCTTACGGGGTCAACGAAAGCAAAAGAACGACGTGAGCTCCTTGAAAAACTAGGGCAAGGGGAAATTAACGTCGTGATCGGCACACATGCATTGATCCAAGATGGAGTCGAATTTCAGAATTTAGGTCTAGTTATTACGGATGAGCAGCACCGTTTTGGCGTGAACCAGCGGAAAGTACTTCGTGAAAAAGGCTGGCGACCAGATGTCTTATTTATGACAGCGACTCCGATTCCTAGAACATTAGCTATTACAGCATATGGTGAGATGGACGTATCTATCATTGATGAACTTCCAGCTGGACGTATCCCGATCGAAACACGCTGGGTAAGAACACCTCAATTGGACAGTGTACTGGATTGGACGAAAAAAGAACTGGCAAGAGGACATCAAATGTATGTCATCTGTCCGCTGATTGAAGAATCAGAAGCATTAGATGTAAAAAATGCAGTGGAAATCTATGAAAAACTTCGTGAACTATTTGCACCAAAATATGAAGTTGGCTTGTTACATGGTAAAATGAAGAATCAGGAAAAAGAAGTAATCATGGAAGCCTTCAAAGACAACCAGATGCAGATATTAGTTTCGACTACTGTAATTGAAGTAGGGGTAAACGTGCCGAACGCGACCGTCATGCTGATCATGGATGCGGATCGATTTGGATTGGCACAGCTGCATCAACTTCGTGGACGTGTTGGACGCGGAAGTGATGCTTCCTACTGTATCTTAGTTGCTAATCCTAAAAATGAACTAGGTGTGGAACGGATGAAAATCATGACAGAGACCACCAATGGTTTTGTACTAAGCGAAAAAGATCTGGAATTACGTGGTCCTGGTGAAGTATTTGGCTTCCGTCAATCTGGTCTGCCTCAATTTGCGATTGCTGACTTGGTGACGGATGGAAATGTTTTGGAGGTAGCCAGAGAAGAGGCTGCAGCCCTTTGGCAAATAAAGGATTGGCAGATGCTTCCTGAGTATCAGCCTTTAGCGCAAAGCCTCCAAATAGAAAATCAGGATAATCGTTATTTCGATTAGCAGACTGTGCTATACTTTATACTGATGACGGAAAAAGGAGTGGAAACAATGAAAATTGCCGTAGATGCAATGGGCGGAGATCACGCACCTCAAGCAATTGTAGAAGGCGTGGCTTTAGCGCAGCAAGATTTTCCAGAAGTAGAATTCTTACTTTACGGAAAAGAAGCAGAAATCAAGAAATACTTAACAAATGAAAAAAACATCACGATTATCCATACAGACGAAAAAATCAATAGTGATGATGAGCCAGTAAAAGCAATTCGACGAAAAAAGACTGCATCAATGGTCCTTGCTGCACAAGCAGTGAAAAACGGTGAAGCAGATGCTGTATTTTCAGCAGGGAATACAGGCGCGCTACTAGCAGCAGGGTTGTTCATCGTAGGACGTATCAAAAATATCGAACGCCCTGGCTTGATGTCTACCTTGCCAGTAGTAGGGAAAGAAGGTGCCGGTTTCGATATGCTGGATCTTGGCGCTAACGCAGAAAACAAACCAGAACATTTGTTGCAATACGGTATTTTAGGTTCTTTTTATGCACGTAAAGTCCGAGGTATCGGACGTCCTCGTGTCGCACTCTTAAACAACGGAACAGAAGCAACAAAAGGTAGTGAAGTGACGAAAAAAGCCTATGAACTCCTTCAGAATGAAACAAGCTTGAATTTTATTGGAAACGTAGAAGCTCGTGAGCTACTCAATGGTGTGGCTGATGTAGTGGTCACAGATGGATTTACAGGCAACGCTGTTTTGAAATCTATTGAAGGAACAGCAATGAATATGATGAATCTATTAAAATCTGCTATTCTAAATGAAGGGATCAAAGGAAAAATGGGCGCTATGCTTTTAAAAGACGGCTTACGTTCTTTGAAAGCAGAAATGGATTATTCCAAACATGGCGGTGCCGTTTTGTTTGGCTTGAAAGCACCAGTCATTAAAACTCATGGAGCAACAGGCCCCGATGCTGTTCGCTATACGATCCGCCAAATCCACACAATGCTTGAGACAGATGTAGTTGGACAATTAGTCGAACAATTTGAAAAAAGCGAAGAATAGTATTTGGATATCTGAAGCGATCCGTTCCATTGAAAAAAAGGTGGACATTCCTGAAAAATGCCAGTAAAATTAGCCATGGTGTAGGTAATTGACAAGTGTATGATTCTTGGAGGTGAAAAAGTTGACTCGCGAAGAAGTATTTAACAAAGTAGCGAAAATTATTTCAAATCATTTTGAGATAGATACCGATAAAGTGACGGATGAATTGAACATCAAAGATGATTTAAAAGCTGATTCAATTAGTATTATGGAATTCGTTTTAGAGCTTGAAGATGAATTCGGTACGGAAATTTCAGATGAAGACGCTGAACAAATTGAAACAGTCGGTGGCGCAGTAGATTATATCAGCAGCCATCTTAAATAATTTCAAATAAAAGCAAAGAAGGATAAAAAGCTGCATGCAGCTTTTTATCCTTCTTTTTTTAATCTTTTTGACACGTAAAAGTCATTTTTCTGATAATTCTGGCGATAAACAGAAATTATGTTGCAAAGTAAAGCGGTTTTCTATATAATTATTAATAATTCATTACACAAAGATAAGAATAACCTTTGTTATAAAAAGCTTTATTCTGTGTAATGTCCTTTTTTATTAAGAAAAACTTCCATTTAGGAAGCAGAGAGGGGTATTCGATTGTCCGATAACCAATTATTAGAAGTTCAGAACCTACATACAGGATTCCGACTCAAAGATGACTATTACGATGCAGTAGATGACGTTTCATTTACTTTAGACAAAAACGAGATTTTAGCAATCGTTGGGGAATCTGGGTGCGGGAAAAGTACCTTGGCTACTACGATTATGGGATTACTTGATCCTAATAACACAAAAATTACAGGTGAGATTTTATATAACGATCTGAATTTAATCGACCTGAACGAAACGCTCTATAATAAAATCCGCGGAAATGATATCGGAATGATTTTCCAAGATCCGTTGTCTGCATTAAATCCTCTCATGAGAATCGAAGACCAGATCAAAGAAGGACTTTCCTATCACACAAAGATGAATGCAGAACAGCGTCAAGCTCGTGCACTAGAATTGCTAGAACAAGTAGGGATTCCTAATCCTGCGAGAGTTGGACGCCAATATCCCCATGAACTATCAGGCGGTATGAGACAACGTGTCATCATCGCAATCGCAATCGCCTGCAAACCTCCAATCGTCATTGCAGATGAACCGACGACAGCCCTAGATGTAACCATCCAATCACAGATTCTTGATTTACTGAAAGACCTTCAGGAAGAAACAAAAACAGGGATCATCTTGATCACTCATGACTTAGGAGTCGTAGCAGAAATGGCTGATCGAGTGGCAGTGATGTATGGCGGACAGTTCGTTGAAGTAGCGGGTGTAAAAGAACTGTTTGATCATCCTAAGCATCCTTATACACGCTCTTTACTGAACTCTATACCACAAGAAGGAAATCATGATGCAGAACTCCATGTGATCGAAGGTGTCGTTCCTTCTCTGAAAAACATGCCTCGTAAAGGTTGTCGGTTTGCACCACGTATTCCATGGATACCAGCAAGCGATCATGAAGAAGAGCCTATCCTTCATGAAGTCGCACCGAACCACTTGGTACGTTGCTCCTGCTATAAGCATTTCCACTTTAGAGACGAAAAAGGAGAGGTGTAGATGACAGAATTAATCACAATCAGAGACCTGAAAGTTCATTACCCTATTCGCAGTGGATTCTTCAATCGAGTAACGGATCATGTATATGCTGTAGATGGTGTGGATTTTATTATCGAAAAAGGAAAGACATATGGTTTAGTGGGAGAGTCTGGCTCTGGAAAATCTACTACGGGAAAAGCCGTTGTGGGATTAGAAAAGGTGACAGCCGGACAAATCATGTATGAAGGAAAAGATGTAACGAAGCGAAGCAACCGCAAAAAAATGGGTTATAACAAGGATGTGCAGATGATCTTCCAAGATTCAATGTCCAGTTTGAATCCTAAAAAGCGAGTGTTGGATATCATTGCTGAACCCATCCGAAATTTTGAACGGTTAAGCGATCAAGAAGAAAAGAAAAAGGTAAAAGGACTGCTAGATATCGTTGGGATGCCGGAAGATGCGCTATATAAATATCCTCATGAATTTTCAGGCGGACAACGTCAACGTCTAGGAGTAGCCCGTGCTGTTGCTACCAATCCAAAACTAATCGTAGCCGATGAACCTGTATCTGCTCTGGATCTATCTGTTCAAGCGCAAGTATTGAATTTCATGAAACGAATCCAGCAAGAATACGGCCTCAGCTATTTATTCATTTCACATGATTTAGGTGTAGTAAAACACATGTGCGACAACATCGCAATTATGTACAAAGGTCGATTTGTAGAAATCGGTACAAGAGAAGACATTTATAATGACCCGCGACATATCTATACGAAACGTCTGCTTTCAGCTATTCCGCAAATCGATGTAGAAAATCGGGAAAGCCACAAAGAAAATCGACGAAGAGTAGAACAAGAGTATATCCAAAACCAAAAAGAATACTATGATGCGACTGGTCGAGTCTACGATTTGCGTACGATCACAACTACACACAAAGTGGCGTTGAAAGATGGAGGTGCAAGCTAATGTGGAAAACGATTCTGCGACGTGTTTTATTGATGATCCCGCAAGTTATTATTTTAAGTGTTCTGATCTTCTTATTAGCCCAAGCGATGCCGGGGGATCCATTTACCGGTTTGATCAATCCAAATCAGGATCCGGCAGTGATCGAACAGATGCGACAAGCAGCTGGCTTGAATGACCCATGGTATGTCCAGTACTTCCGTTGGATCGGAAATGCTTTGCAAGGCGATTTTGGTCAAAGTTTCTTATACAAACGCTCTGTTGCTGACTTGATCGGCGAACGGATCATCAACACTTTATATCTATCGATCTTGACAGTTGTCCTTACTTATTTGATTGCTGTGCCTCTGGGGATGCTTGCTGGCCGGTATCAAAATTCAATCTTGGATAAGATTGTCGTAATCTACAACTTCTTTAGTTTTGCTGTTCCTTTATTTATCTTCGGCTTGATCATGCTATTTGTTTTTGGTTATCGTTTAGGCTGGTTCCCAACAAGTGGATCACAAACACTAGGTTTGCAAGGTGGATTTATCACTCAATGGATAGACCGTTTGAAATATATTCTGTTACCATCAATTACCCAAGCATTTTTGGCGACTGCCGTCACAATCCAATATCTGCGAAGTGAAGTAATCGATTCGAAATCGCTCGATTTTGTCAGAACAGCCCGTTCCAAAGGGGTACCGACGAATAAAGTATTCAGTCGACATATTTTCCGAAATGCAGCGTTGCCGATGGCTTCTCAAATGGGGTATGAAATCACTTCGTTGATTGCTGGTTCTGTAGTTATCGAAAAGATTTTTGGTTATCCGGGAGTCGGGAAACTATTTATTGATTCCATCGGCCAACGGGACTATACCGTGATCACATCCTTAGTATTGATTTTAGGAATCGCGACGCTAGTGGGGACATTACTTTCAGATATCATCATGAGTATCGTTGACCCGCGTATTCGGATTCAATAAAACCAATCAGAAAGGAGAATGGATCGATGAGTGAAAAAAACAATACAGCAGTTCAAGAAAGTATTCCTCCTATGGGGATACGAATGATTGCTCGAGAATTTAAAAAAGATAAAATTGCTATTTTTTCATTAGGTTTGCTAGTGGTTTTATTATTAGTGATCTTTATCGGTGCGATGCTGACCGATCAAGACAAAGTGATGTATGTTAGTATCTTCGACAAATACGCTGCACCAGGAACAGTTTCGACGCAAGGACAAAAGTTCATTCTGGGAGCAGATGAAGGCGGACGTGATGTATTAGGACAATTGATCATAGGTGCTAGAAACTCTGTTACGATCGGATTTGCGATCACGATCCTTACTTCGATCATCGGGGTTGGATTAGGGATCATCTCTGGCTACTACGGAGGGATCATTGACAACATCTTGATGCGGATCGTTGATTTTATCATGATTCTACCAATCATGCTGATCATTATCGTCTTCGTATCGATTATTTCCAGATACAATGTCTGGTCCTTTATTTTCATCATGAGTGCATTTTATTGGGTAGCTAAAGCCCGATTATTCCGAAGCAAGACATTATCTGAAGCAAGAAGAGATTATGTCAGTGCCTCAAAAACAATGGGAACCAATGATTTTAAAATCATGTTCCGCGAAATCATGCCGAATCTAAGTTCATTAATCATTACTAATTTGACGATGAACTTTGCGGCAAACATCGGCATCGAGACAACTTTGACTTTCTTAGGTTTCGGCTTGCCGGCAAATGTACCTAGTTTAGGTACATTGATCGGTTATGCAAGTAACGGAGAAGTCTTAGTGAATCGGCAATGGATCTGGTTACCCGCATCAATCCTTATTTTAGTTTTGATGTTGAGTATCAATTATGTTGGACAAGCATTCAAGCGTTCTGCAGATGCGCGCCAACGGTTAGGCTAGTATAGAAGCGAAGGGGGAAATAGGAATGAAGAAAACGATTTTTGGATTTGCAGCGCTGATGTCTGCTGTCGTTCTTGCAGCATGCGGGGGCGGAGGTACAGATACCTCTGGAAACAACTCTGGAGGCAACGGCAATAACAAAGAGGAATTAACTTTTCCAATTGCAACAAAAAATAATGATGATGCAATCGAAGACGGCGAATTAGAAGCTGCGGTCGCAACGGACAGTCAGTTTAAAGGATTGTTCCAGTGGGAGTTTTACCAAGATTCATATGATGCAGCTTTTATGGCTCCTTCTCATGAACCGCTATTTGCAAACGATGACGATTTCAGAATCACAGACGACGGAGCTGCAACGCTTGATCTAGATGAAGATACGAAAAAAGCGACAATCAAAGTAAAAGACAACGTCAAATGGTCAGATGGTGAAGATGTAACGGCGGACGATGTGATTTTCCCTTACGAAATCATTGGGAATAAAGACTACACTGGTATCCGTTATGACGACACTTTCCGTAACATCGTAGGTATGGAAGAATATCATGATGGAAGTGCCGACACAATCTCCGGAATCAAAAAAATAGACGACAAAACAGTTGAAATCGAATATAAAGAAGTAAACCCAAGCATGCTTCAATCGGGTGGTGGTATCTGGTCGTATGCAGCACCAAAGCATACGTTAGAAGGTGTAGCAATCAAAGATATGGAATCAAGCGATCAAGTACGTAAAAATCCAGTGACTTTTGGCCCTTATTACATGAGTAATATCGTTGCAGGAGAATCAGTAGAATACTTGCCAAACGAGCACTACTGGAATGGTACGCCTAAATTGAAAAAGATCACGATGAAATCTGTACCGATGGCAAGTGCAACTGAAGCATTGAACTCTAAATTATATGATATGATTTTCCAAATGCCAACAGATACTTACGATACCTATAAAGAAATTGCTGGCTATACAAACTTAGGCCGTGAACAAACTTCTTATACTTATCTAGGATTCAAGTTAGGTAAATGGAATGCAGATACAAAGAGTGTGGAATACAATCCAGATTCAAAAATGGCTGATAAATCATTACGTCAAGCAATGGGCTATGCACTAGATAATGATGCAGTAGGTGAACGTTTCTATGCAGGTTTGAGAAGCAATGCGACTTCATTGATTCCTCCAGTATTCCAGTCATACCATGATGATGAGATGAAAGGATTCACACAAGATCTAGACAAAGCGAAAAAACTATTAGATGATGCTGGCTACAAAGATGTGGATGACGATGGTTTAAGAGAAGACAAAGATGGAAATAAACTAACAATCAACTTTGCTTCGATGTCCGGTGGGGAAACAGCGCAACCATTGGCAGATTACTATATCCAACAATGGAAAGAAATTGGTTTGGATGTCCAATACACAACAGGTCGTCTGATCGAATTCAATTCTTTCTATGATAAATTAGAAAACGATGATCCTGAAATCGATGTTTACCAAGCTGCTTGGAATACAGGAACTGATCCAAATCCAAGTGGACTATGGGGACCAAATGCTGCGTTCAACTACACTCGTTATGAATCAGAAGAAAATACAAAATTGATCAACGATATCAGTTCAAGCAAAGCATTTGATGAAGAGTACCAAAAAGAAGCATATCAAAAATGGCAACAATATGCGTTTGAAGAAGCATTTGCGATTCCAACGTTGTTCCGTAATGAAGTATTGCCAGTCAACGACCGTGTCAAAGACTGGGATTGGTCTTATGATGTACCAAACCCATGGGCAAATGTTTCTGTTACAGCAGATTCACGTTCATAATCACTAAAAACGACCGAAAAAGGGCGATGTCCTTTTTCGGTTTTTTGATATTTTTCTGTTTATTTCTCTAATATTCAGGTCAAGGCGCTGTTTCCATGACTTCTCCAATAAACGGTGTTCAAAGTCCAGTTTCTCGGTATTAAGTCAAATTTATGCAAAAACATGGAAAGCCATTTTTACAAAATTTTTTCTTCATACTCGAAACTAAACGAATTTTTCACAACTTCTCGTCAATCACTAGGATTATTAAAGCTTTACTTACCTTTTGACCGAACCATTTCAAATTTGACAAAAAACCAGTATAATAAGGAAGTATCGAAAAAATATCCATAAAAGGAATGTGGAAAATGGACAACCAGCTGACAAAAGAACTAAAAGAAAACTATAACATCGTTTTTCACGATCTAAATTTACTTGAACAAGCTTTTACCCATTCATCCTATGTGAATGAGCATCGCAATCTGCAATTATCGGATAATGAGCGACTTGAATTTTTAGGAGATGCCGTTTTAGAACTGATGGTTTCTCAGTATTTATTCCGTTTATATCCTCATTTGCCAGAAGGAAAATTGACAAAAACACGAGCTGCGATCGTTCGCGAAGACAGCTTGTCGAAATTTGCCAAAGAATGTCACTTTGATCAATATGTTCTGTTGGGCAAGGGAGAAGAGAATTCAGGAGGACGTACGCGACCAGCATTGCTTTGCGACCTATTCGAAGCTTTTTTAGGCGCGTTATATCTTGACCAGGGATTCGACACGACCCATGCATTCATCGAAAAAGTGATTTTTCCTAAAGTCAAAGCAGGTGCTTTTTCACATGAGATGGATCATAAAACAAAACTACAAGAAGTCTTGCAAAAATCAGGTGATGTATCAATCGAATACCGATTGATCAATGAAGAAGGTCCAGCTCATGAACGAGTATTTTGGATCGAAGTTTATGTAGATGATCAATTGATTGGCACTGGACAAGGAAAATCGAAAAAATTAGCAGAACAAGCTGCGGCGGAAAATGCATTGGCAGCACTGTAAAAGTAAGTGAGGGAAAGCTTTGTATTTGAAACGAATTGAAATAGCCGGTTTTAAATCATTTGCAGACAAGACAGTCATTGATTTTGAAAATAGCGTCACAGCAGTGGTTGGACCAAATGGCAGTGGAAAAAGCAATATTACAGAAGCTATCCGCTGGGTATTAGGAGAACAATCTGCTAAAAGTCTGCGGGGCGGAAAAATGCCGGATATCATCTTTGCCGGTTCCGATACCCGTAAGCAGCTGAATATTGCAGAAGTCACAGTGATTTTAGACAATAGTGATCATTATTTGCCATTGGAGTACAATGAGATCAGTGTAACCCGCCGTTATCGACGGACTGGGGAAAGCGAGTTTTTCATCAATAAACAAAGCTGCAGATTAAAAGATATCCAAGAATTGTTCTTAGATTCTGGATTAGGAAAAGAATCGTTCTCAATCATTTCTCAAGGAAAAGTAGAAGCGATTTTCAGTAGTAAACCGGAAGACCGTCGTGGGATCTTTGAAGAAGCAGCTGGTGTCTTGAAATACAAGCAGCGGAAAAAGAAAGCAGAACAGAAGCTTTTTGAAACAGAAGACAACCTCAGCCGCGTCCAAGACATCATCCACGAATTGGAAGAACAGTTAACTCCTTTGGCCGCCCAGAGTGAGGCAGCAAAGGAGTTTTTACGGCTAAAAGAAACACTGACTCAAACCGATGTCTCTTTGATGGTTGCCGAAATCAAGACAGCAAAAAAAGATTGGGACAACAAACAAGCACAGCTTGCGAAATTCAATCTAGAATTAGGCAAACTATCTGAGTCGATCCAAGAACAAGAATCCATTTTGGCGAAGCAGCGTAAAGAAAATGCGCAAGCCGACCGTCTGATCGAAAAAAATCAGCAAGTATTATTAGATCTTTCGGAAAAACTGAAGCAGACAGAAGGACAAAAAGATGTTTTGCAGGAGCGGACAAAGCATACACAAAAAAGCTCGCAAGAATATCAAACTTCATTAGCAGAAGCACAAAAAAAGGTTAAACATTTTGAAAAGCTTCAAGAAAGCTTGTTGAAAGAAGCAGCAGAAAAAGAAACAGAGATCCAAAAAGCTGAAGCAAATCTCATAAAAACACAGCAAGAATTAGAAAAATACCAAAAATCAACGAAAGAATTATTGGCAGAATTAAGAGATCAATATGTTGATTTGATGCAAGAACAAGCAGCTGTAGGAAACGAACTGAAGTATCTAGAACGTCAATATATACAAGAAACAGCAAAAAGCAAGCAGACGTTAGCCAAGCAATCGGAAGTAGAAGCATCAGTAGACCGATTGATCTTACAAAAAGAAGAATTGACACAAAAGCAGGCGCAGCTAAAATCATCTTTAACTGAAACAAAAGAGAAGTTAGAAATGATCCAACAAAACGGGAAAAAGTTCCAAGAAGTATTAGCAAAAGAACAGCCTAAAATGTATCAATTGATGAATCAAGTCCAGCAGCTGCGTGCTCGTCAGAAAAGCCTTCAAGAAATCCAAGAAAACTATTTTGGTTTTTACCAAGGAGTACGATTGGTCTTGCAGCATAAACAGCAGCTTTCGGGTATTGTCGGAGCAGTGGCTGAACTGATCGATGTTCCTGCAGATTTCACGTTAGCTATCGAAACAGCTTTAGGTGGGGCAGCCCAGCATGTCATCGTTGAAAATGAAAAAGATGCTCGGCAAGCCATCACGTATTTGAAACAGCAAAGAGGAGGAAGAGCAACATTCCTTCCACTGACGACAATCAAACCAAGACAATTACCGGCTCATATATTGACACAAGCAGCAGCTGTAGAAGGGTTTATAGGGATTGCCAGTGAACAAGTCAGTTATCCCGATCAAATCCAAACTGTGGTTCAAAACCTGCTAGGAACGATCCTTTTAGCCAAAGACTTAACTAGTGCCAATGCAATCGCGCAAACGATCCGCTATCAATATCGAGTGGTTTCCTTAGAAGGTGATGTGATGAATGCCGGAGGATCCATGACAGGTGGAGCGAATAAACGAGGAAACCAAGGCAGTTTGTTTGTACAAAATCAAGAATTGAAACAGTTGACTAGTGAATTTGAAGAAGCAGATAAACAACTCCAAGCACAAGAAAAAAAAGTTCAGGAGCTGCAACAAGAAACAGCTCGTTTAGCCGAAGAACAAGAAGTTTTGCGTACACGAGGCGAACAATTACGTTTTGAAGAACAAGAAGCGACAAATCAGCTGCAAAACATCATAAATGAACTTGAACGTTTTGAAAAAGAAAAGCAAATCTCAACTTTTGAGACACGTGAACTGCAGCAGTTTATCGAAGATTACGAAAAGCAAACGAACGAATTGAAAGACAAACAAACAGATCTTGAATCGCAACGACAAAAAATCGACGAAGAAATCAAATCGTTAAGTCAAGAAAGCGACCAGATGGAAGCCAGAAGAGCACAAGTACAAAGTCAAAAAGCACAAGAACAAGCAGATCTTGCTGTCTTGAAAGAGCAGTTTAATCATCTGCAGATCCAGCTCCGCGGTGCCCGAGTCCAAAAAGCAGAGGCAACCGAACGTCAAGAAGCGATAGAAAAGCAGTTGGCGACATTGACAGCAGACTTTTCTGATCATGAAGTCACAGAAGAAAGTTTGGAAAAACAAATTAACGAATTATCTGCTCAGCGAGAAACATTAAAAGCCGAGTTGGCAAAAGCCAAAGAGCAGCGAGATAGAAGGCAAAAGGAGATCGATAAGCTTGAAGCAGTCTTGGCAGAGCGTAATCGTGAGCAAAAAGCACGACTGTCGGAACAATCCAAATTAGAAGTCCAAAAAGACCGAGCTGAAATGATTTTAGATAATCATTTGACCTATCTGCAGTCAGAATATCAGCTGACATTTGAGAAAGCTTCCCAAGACTATCAAGAAACAACCGATATCGAAGACAGTAGAACAAAGGTTTCATCCTTAAAAGAACAGATTGAAAAACTGGGACCAGTAAACTTAAATTCAATCGAACAATACGAACAAGTCAGTGAAAGACATACATTCTTAGCAACACAGCGAGATGATCTGTTAGCAGCGAAAAACCAATTGTTTGAAACGATGGATGAGATGGATGATGAAGTGCGGACAAGATTCAAAGAAGTATTTGAAGCTATCCGTCAAGAATTCAAAATTGTCTTTCCAAATATGTTTGGCGGCGGTAAAGCTGAATTAGTACTGACAGAACCAACTGATTTGCTGAAAACAGGTATTGAGATTGAAGTACAACCTCCTGGCAAAAAACTGCAAAGTCTAAGTTTGCTTTCTGGAGGAGAACGAGCACTTACAGCCATCGCGCTGCTCTTTTCTATTATCCGTGTCTGTCCTGTTCCGTTTTGCATCTTAGATGAGGTAGAAGCAGCGTTAGATGAAGCAAATGTGAAACGTTTTGGTCGTTACTTGAGTGATTTCCAAGATGACACACAATTTATCGTAGTCACACACCGCAAAGGAACGATGGTCGCAGCAGATGTACTGTACGGAGTGACGATGCAGGAATCCGGTGTATCAAAAATCGTTTCTGTACGGATGGAAGATATCAATGAAGAGGCGAAAATCAACGAAACGAAAGTGTAGGAACGAAAATGATCAAATTAGTAGCAATCGATTTGGACGGTACATTATTAAATGAACAAAAGCTGATTTCAGATGAGAATAAACAAGCATTAGCACAAGCAAAACAGCAAGGGGTCAAGATCGTTCTATGTACAGGACGCCCCTTAGCTGCGATGGCGCATTATCTGCAAGAATTAGGACTGGTAGATGAAGGTGACTACAGCATCACTTTCAACGGCGGTTTGGTACAAAAAAATGATACTGGTGAAATCATGGAAAAGAAAGTGATGGAAGTATCAGATATCCAACGCTTATACAAACTGGCTCAGCAATTGGATCTGCCACTAGATGTTTTGTCTGACAATGTGGTTTTACAGCTGCCTAGTGCCCCAAGGAAGCAATCCTTGTACAATGTGTTGAATAAGCTGCTGCAATTCCAACCAGCTGATATAAGCGATATTACAGATGAATTTGTGCTTAATAAGGCAGTAATCGCTTATGACCAAGAAGAATTAGATCCTAAAATCAAAGAAATACCAGCAGAATTCCATGAAATGTATGAGATCATCAAAACGAGAAGTATGCTTTTGGAATTTATGCCAAAAGGTGTTACAAAAGCTTATGGTATTTCTTTATTGGCAAAAGATCTTGGTTTGAAACAAGAAGAAATCATGGCAATCGGTGATGAAGAAAATGATTTACCGATGATCCAATACGCTGGACTAGGCGTAGCGATGGAGAATGCTGTGCCTTTCGTCAAAGAAGCAGCAGATTTCGTGACAGCCAGCAATGAAGAAAATGGCGTAGCCAAAGTGATCCAAAAATTTGTATTAGAGTAGGGGGGAGTCAAATGGGATTTTTTGATAAAATCAAGCGTGCTTTTACTGGCGAAGAGAAAACAGAAGAAGTTGAAGTACAGGAGAAGTACGACAAGGGTTTAGAAAAGACGCGTAAAACATTTGGTGAACGGATGAATGAGTTGTTTGCCAATTTTCGAACAGTCGATGAAGACTTTTTTGAAGAATTAGAAGAAACACTTATCGGTGCAGATGTAGGTTTTGAAACAGCGATACGAATCACCGAAGCATTACGTCAAGAAGTGAAACTCAGAAATGCGAAAAAATCGGCAGAAGTCCAAAATGCGATCATCGAGAAACTTGTGGATCTCTATGAAGCGGAAGGAATCAATGAAGTAAATGAACTAAATATCCAAGAAGACGGACTAACAGTTATTTTGTTTGTCGGTGTTAATGGTGTAGGGAAAACAACAAGTATTGGTAAACTTGCCCATCAGTTCAAAAACGAAGGTAAAAAAGTATTGATGGCAGCAGCAGATACCTTCCGCGCTGGAGCAATCGACCAGTTAGTTGTCTGGGGCGAACGCGCTGGTGTTGAAGTTGTTCGTGGCAATGCAGGCGGCGATCCAGCAGCTGTCGTATTCGATGCTTTGGAAAGAGCAAAGACAGAGCAGGCAGATGTTTTACTAGTTGATACTGCAGGCCGACTGCAAAATAAAGTGAACTTGATGAACGAATTAGAAAAAATAAAACGAGTAATCCAGCGGGAATTACCAGAAGCACCCCAAGAAACACTTCTTGTACTAGATGCAACAACTGGTCAAAACGCGATGGTTCAAGCAAAACAATTCAAAGAAACAACAGATGTGACCGGTCTTGTTTTGACAAAATTAGATGGTACAGCAAAGGGCGGTATCGTACTTGCTATCCGTAATGAATTGCATTTACCAGTGAAATTGGTCGGTCTTGGTGAAGGAATCGATGACTTGGAGCCGTTTGATCCAAATGATTTTGTCGTTGGATTGTTCAAAGGATTACTAAAAGAAGAATAACCCATGTCTAAAAAGCAGGAGCTGTGACAAAAGTTGCAGCTCCTTGTTTGAATGATTGTTTTTAACATAGCTGTGTTTTTGATGCCTTCATTTTTATACTTATTTGTAAGCGGTTCTCAAACAATTTCGTTCTTTTTCTTAGACTTTTTGATTATAATTAGATTCATATGAATTGGAGGTCACTTAATGATGAATTTTAAGCAATTATTATTGCATGTCAATGCGCGCCCTTTTATCGACCAAGCTCGATTTGGTATAGAACGGGAAGGACAGCGGGTTGATCTTGCAGGAAATCTAGCAAAAACCGATCATCCAGCAATCTTTGGCGATCGATCCTATCACCCCTATATCCAAACAGATTTTAGCGAAACACAAACAGAGATGATCACCCCTGTTACCGATTCTATTCCCGAATTATTTCAGTATCTCGCTGCTGTTTATGATGTGACTGCTCGTTCTATACCGAAAGAAGAGATGATCTGGCCATTAAGTATGCCACCTGCCTTACCGGAAAAAGACGAAGAGATCATTATTGCAAAATTAAAAAATTTCGAAGATGTCTTGTATCGACGTTATTTAGCAAAAGAATACGGGAAGCGAAAACAGATGGTAAGCGGTATCCATTTCAATTTTGAATTTGGCGATGAGTTGCTAAGAACATTGTTCAGCCATCAGGAAGAATTTCAAGATTTTTCCGAATTCAAAACAGAACTTTATTTGAAAACAGCGAGAAACTTTATGCGCTATCGCTGGATGATCACTTATTTATTCGGTGCTTCACCAATGAGTGAGAAGAACTACTTTTTAGATGAATCACATCCGCAAGAACCTGTTCGCAGTATTCGCAACAGTGCGCTGGGCTATACGAATCATCCAAATGTGAAAGTTTCCTATGCTTCTATGAAACAGTATTTAGCAGATATCGAGCGAATGATCGAAGAAGGGAAACTTTCGGAGGAGAAAGAATTTTATACACCGCTTCGTTTCCGAGGCGGAAAGAAAGTCGCAGATTTAGCAACAACAGGTGTTCGTTATATTGAATTGCGGAATATCGATTTGAATCCTTATGCAAGATTGGGTATCAATCCAGAGCAAGTTCGGTTCTTACAATTATTCCTGATGTACATGTTATGGACAGAAGAAAAAGAAGACTGTGACCAATGGGTAGCAGAAGGTACGACTCGAAATAACAAAGTAGCACTAGAACAACCATCAGATCAAACAGAATTTCATCAAGAAGGTAGAGAAATTCTTGAAGGGATGAAGCAAATGCTGGTTGAATTGGATTGGTTGGATTCTCTTTATTTAGTAGAGGAAGCATTGACTCAAATGGATCATCCTGAACAAACGTTAGCAGCGAAACTCTATCAAGAAGCACAGCTATCGAGTCAGCAAGAAGTTGCTGTGGCATTGGGACATCAATATTATAAAGAAAGCCATGAACGTCCCTATCAGTTGGCCGGTTTTCGCGAAATGGAACTTTCTACTCAGATATTTATGTTCGATGCCATCCAAAAAGGTGTCCAAGTCAAAGTATTAGATGAGTCGGATCAATTTTTGCGTCTGCAATTCCAAGACCATGTAGAATATGTGAAAAATGCAAACATGACAAGTAAGGACAGCTATATCGTCCCACTTATCATGGAAAACAAAACAGTAACGAAAAAAGTCTTAAAAGAAGCTGGGTTCCGGGTACCAGGAGGCGCAGAATTTTCATCAATGGAAGAAGCCGTAAAAGCTTATCCGAGATTTGCCGATCAGGCATTTGTGATCAAACCTAAATCAACCAATTACGGGTTAGGTATCACGATTTTCAAAGAAGGAGCTAGTCTGGAAGATTATCAAGCAGGTTTAGCCATTGCTTTTCGTGAAGACAGTTCGGTTTTAGTAGAAGAATTTATGCCGGGAACGGAATATCGTTTCTTTGTGATCGACGGAGAAGTCCAAGCCATCATGTTGCGAGTCCCTGCTAATGTTATTGGTGACGGTATCCGAACAGTGAAAGAACTAGTTGAAGAAAAAAATAGTGACCCTTTGCGTGGAACGAATCATCGTGCACCTTTAGAATTGATCCAATTAGGTGAATTAGAACAATTGATGTTGAAAGAACAAGGGTTAACGATCGAATCAGTTCCCCAAGCCAATCAAATTGTTTATCTAAGGGAGAACTCAAATATCAGTACGGGCGGTGATTCGATCGATATGACTGATGAATTTTCTGAAGCTTACAAAAAAATCGCCGTTTCTGCGGTAGAAGCACTAGGAGCTAAGATCAGTGGTATCGATTTGATTATACCAGATAAAGAAATCGATCCTACAACTGATAAAAAAGCATATAGGATCATCGAAGCAAATTTCAATCCAGCGATGCATATGCATGTTTATCCCTTTGCAGGAAAAGGCAGAAGATTGACGATGAATGTATTGAAATTGTTATATCCTGAAGTATTTTAAAAGAAAAAGCTTTTGACAGATTGTCCTATTTGATGTCAATCTGATCAAAAGCTTTTTTTGCATGTAAAAATTTATGTGTTTTTTCGTTTTAAAATAAACGATCCCAGAAGCTTTTTTTCTTTTTTGGTTTTTCTTTTTCAGCTGGCGAAGAGTTTTCTTCTGGGTATTTTTTTTCGATATCAATCACAGGTTCATTTACTGCTTCTTTTGCTGTTAAGAGCAATCCGAATTCCTCAGGATTTGCAGTGACGTAATCGTTGACTACAGTAAATCGGCTATTGTTTTTCGTTGCTAGCTGGATATATTGGTTTTGGACAGAAAGGGGTAGAGCCCCATTCAAGAGTATGGAAGCATCTGGATGTTTTTTGAGTTCTTTTAAAAAGTTTTCTTTGTTTTTTGGTTGGATCATTTCAGCAACAGTCATACTAAGATAGCAGCGTTCCCTGAATGTCCCTAAATATTTATGCTGTTCTTCAGGGTTCACTAAAGGTGTACCATAAAGTCCCTTATCCAAATGGCTTTTTACATCATCTTGTGCCATAAAAAATACCCTCCTTCTTCTCTTTGTCTTTCTTACGATTATAGCATATTCCCAATAATACCTAAAACATATGAAAAAGCGGTTGCTTTTGTTCAACGATTCACTTAAAATAAGAATGAAAATCATTCTCAATTAGAAAGGTGGATTGGATGCGCTACGGACGACTAGTAGCATTATTAGTTATTTTAAGTAGTATTTCATTGTTCATCGGAGTATCGAATGTACAATTGTCAGAACTGCTCCAGTTAGATGGGCAAAGCTTACAAATCTTGCTAGCGACTCGTTTGCCACGAACGATTTGTTTGATCCTTGTGGGAGCGACCAGTAGTATTTGTGGGTTGATCATGCAACATTTGACCCAAAATAAATTTGTTTCACCAACGACTGCGGGCACGATGGATAGTGCGCGTTTAGGTATTTTAGTGGCTATGATTTTCCTACCTGGTGCATCCTTGATTGTCCGATCCTTGACAGCATTTTGCTTTGCTTTTGCAGGAACATTGCTTTTTTTATCCCTTACGCGATTGTTCCCCCAGAAAAATCAATTGATGCTTCCGTTGATTGGAGTCATGTTAGGGAATATCATTGGTTCAGTTGCTACTTTTTTTGCTTATCAATTCCAGTTGGTACAAAATATGACTTCATGGCTTCAAGGGAATTTTGCGACTGTGATACGAGGAAATTATGAGTTATTGTATGCTGTTGTTCCATTGTTGCTCTTGGTTTGGCTATTTGCTTACCGATTTACGATCATTGGTCTGGGCGAATCGTTTGCAGTAAATTTGGGAATAGATTACCAGAAGATGCAGTTTTTAGGCATTGGCTTAGTATCATTGGCTAGTGCAGTCATGTTGATCATGGTAGGAAGCATTCCTTTTATCGGAGTGATCATTCCGAATCTTGTCTCTAGAATATATGGAGATCAAGTGCACAAAACAATTGGCGTAACTGCTTTAGCAGGTAGTTTGTTCTTAGTATTTTGCGATCTTGTCGCTCGCGTGTTGATTTTTCCTTATGAAATACCAGTCAGTGTGATCGTTGGAATCATCGGTGGGGCTATCTTCCTTTATCTTCTGATAAGGGGGCGACGATATGCTTAAAAAAAAGCCATCTATTTTTATTGGTATGCTTGTTCTTGTTTTATTTGTTACAGGAATGTACTTGACGATCCATACATATGGAAACTGGCATTTTGCATGGGCATTGAGGAGTAAGAAAATTTTTGCATTTATCCTTGTCTCGCTAGCTGTCAGCAGTGCCACAATCAGCTTTCAGACAATTACGCATAACCAGTTTTTGACTCCTTCAGTATTGGGACTTGAGTCGTTATATGTCCTTGTCCAAACGGTCCTTTTCTTCTTTATCGGAGGAGTGACGATGCTTCAGCAGACAGGTACAGGTTTTTTCTTATTGAACGTTGGGCTGATGGTCGGGTTGAGTCTGTTGTTATTTTTCTTTCTTTTGAAAAAAATGAGAGCGAATCTTTTTTTATTACTGATGTCAGGGATGATTTTAGGTACGCTTTTTGGTAGTGTCAGTACCTTTTTACAAGTCATCATGGATCCGAATGAATATGATTTGCTTCAAGGCAGATTATTTGCAAGCTTTGGCAATATCCAGAGTCAGTATCTTTTGCCTGCTTCTTTGATCATTATCGGCTGCTGGTACCTGTTATTTCGATATCGACATGTGCTAGACGTTTTCCATCTCGGAAATGAACAAGCAGTAAACCTCGGGATAGACACAGATCGTTTTGAATTTTTGATTTTATGTTGTGTCAGTCTTTTGACAGGGACATCAACGGCTCTTGTGGGTCCAGTTACTTTTTTAGGGTTTATTGTCGCAAATATCAGTTATCGTGTCTTTTCTACTTATCGTCATGGTCAGCTATTTATCGGAAGCTTTCTGGTAGCTATGCTGTTTCTGACAGGAGGACAGCTCGCAGTAGAGCAGATTTTCGGCTGGAATACAACAGTGAGTGTCGTCGTTGAATTTGTCGGAGGAATTTATTTTGTCACAAAATTGATTCGCGAAAGGAAGAGTATCCTATGATTGATTTACAAAAGGTCAATAAACTGTACCATGGAAAATCAGTGGTTAAAGATGTACAGTTAACGATTCCTGAAAAGAAGTTGACTGCTTTTATCGGTCCAAATGGTGCTGGAAAGTCAACGGTGTTGTCGATGATCAGTCGTTTGATACCAAAAGATACAGGTGAAATCTATTTAGACCATAACGAAGTAAAGGCTTGGAAATCCAATGAATTAGCCAAAAAATTATCGATCCTACGACAATCGAATGAAATAAATGTCCAAATCACCGTGAAAGAATTAGTAGAATTTGGACGATTTCCTTATACGAAAGGAAAATTGACGACAAAAGACGAGGAAATCGTTCAGGAATCACTGGAACACCTTGGGTTAGAAGAAATAGCGGATCAATCGATTGACACTCTTTCAGGCGGTCAACTCCAACGTGCGTATATTGCAATGGTACTAGCGCAAGACACGGATTATATTTTACTGGATGAACCTTTGAACAATCTAGATATGAATTTTGCGGTTCAAATCATGCAGATCTTAAAAAAATTAGTACAAGAAATCGGGAAAACAATTGTTATCGTTCTTCATGATATCAACTTTGCTGCAAGTTATGCAGACGAAATTGTTGCGATGAAAGATGGACAGTTATTCACGCAAGGAACGACCCAAGAAATGATAAAAAAAGATGTATTGGATGAATTATACGAAATGGACATACGGATTTGTGAGATTGAAGGCCGCAGATTCTGTCTTTATTTCTAAAACTAACATTAGGAGAGAAGAGATGAAAAAATTAGTAGTAGGTATCTTGATTCTAGCATCATTTGGTTTAGCAGCATGTGGAAATAGCAACAACACCAGTCAGGCAGATACAAAGAAAAGCAGTACGCAAGCTGAAACGGCATTAACGATAAAAGACAGTAATGGCGATCAAATCGAGGTGCCAAAGAATCCTGAAAAAGTCGTCGTATTCGACAATGGTTCTTTAGATACGATGGATGCTCTTGGTGTTGGAGATAAGGTAGTTGGAGCAGCTACGAGCAGCCTTCCTGAGTATCTTTCCTCCTATAAAAAAGTGGAATCAGCAGGTGGGATCAAAGAACCAGACTTAGAAAAAATCAATCAGCTTCAGCCAAACCTGATCATCATTTCTGGCCGGCAAAGAGATTTTCAAAAAGATCTAAGTCAAATTGCTCCGACCATTTTCCTTTCTTTAGATGCGAAAAATCCATGGGAATCTTTCCAGCAAAATGTCACTGCTTTAGGGGAGATCTTTGGTAAGCAAGAAGAAGCTAAAACTCAATTAGAGGAATTATCTAGTGCAATCGATCAGACGAAAAAGAAAGCAGAAGCTACTGACAAAAAAGCACTAGTCACACTTGTGAATGAAGGGCAATTATCAGCCTACGGATCTGGTTCTAGATTCGGTTTCATCCATGATTTATTTGGCTTTGAACAAGCAGATGATCAAATCGAAGCATCCACTCACGGTCAAAGTGTTTCTTATGAATATGTGCTGGAAAAAAATCCGGATATCTTATTTGTAGTAGACAGAACAAAAGCTATTGGTGGAGACGACAGCAAAGATGATATTTCTGCCAATGAACTGGTAGCACAAACGAATGCTGGTAAAAATCAGCAGATCATCTCCCTTGAACCAGATGTCTGGTATTTAAGCGGGGGCGGTTTAGAATCAATGAAACTGATGATCGAAGATGTGAATCAAGCATTTAAATAGCATAAATAACAGAGGATTAAACTCTCATACTATGTAACAATAATGTTTCTTACATTCTTAAATAGCAAGAGCCTATCCTCAAAGAAGTTATCAAAAACCATCCGTAAAATCGTATTGATGATTTTACGGATGGTTTTTATTTATTTGGGAAATCTTTTTTCAACGTGAATTCATTCTCTACATCATACGGGTTGATTCTAGAATGGGGAGTGGCAAAAAATAGTGTGATCCATTTTTTCAGCATCAAGATCGCCTCCTTTGATTTGAATCAAAGGTACAAAGCGAAACTTAGATAAAACTTAAATTTAGATATTTTTATTTTGTACCGATCTCTTCTTTAAACGATGTTCCATCTGCTGCTTCTCGGCAATAAGTCCACTAGACTAGAAAATATGAGAAGCTATTTTCTGTCCAGCGTTCTTATTACTTAAAGCAAATCGTAGTTGTCACAATCTCTTCTAAACGATGTTCCATCAGCTGACCTTCGGTATTAGCTCAAAGCACTGATTTCACAACCTCTATTTAGGCATGTGTCTCAGCAAGCGGTTGATAGTTGATGATCTGCATTTTTCGATAAAAATCGGCGGGAAGCTTACTCCACCGTTTTAATAATTGATAGAAATAACTTTCTTCTGCTTTGATTTTATACTCGCTTAATATCAATCCAAAACTATTCGTTTTTTTTGAAGCTAATTTTTTATAAATATCCAATGCTTTGGTTTTATCTTCATTGACAAAGAGTGTTTTTACTTCAATATAAGAACCCTCGATATTTTGTGTTTCTTCGATAAAATAGATGTTTTTTATATATTCCTTCATAGTGATTCCTCCAAAGAAGTCTTTTATTTGATAAGTTTACTCTACCGAAGAGTTGTTAATAATCCGTGAACAAAAAGTAATTCTTTTTCCAATAGTTGTTAAAGGTTTTTTATTTTTTATAGTATTTTTTGTTATTTAAGAAAGGAATAAGGTTAAACAAATAACAGGTTGCTTTTTGGGTCTTTTTCCGTTCAAGAAACTGAACGAAGAAAAGGGAAAGTTGTCTCTTTTGTGATAAGAGAAATCATAATAAACGAATGACTTACTTTCCAATAAATTGAGAACAGTCAGAACCAGACAAATTAGTTGCATCTGATGAATAAAGTGATTATTCTATGACATGAGGTGATACAGATGAAATTAGAAGTGACAAAAGAAGCACAAGAAGTATTGAAGAATAAATTAGAAGCAGACGATCAACTTTTATTAGATATCGAAAACGGTGACGGTCCATTTGCAGAAAGCCAAGTCAGTTGTCAATTAGACACGGCATTTCGATTGATCATTGTTAAAAAAGATACACAAACAGATCTAAGTCTTTATTCTGTAGTGGCTGATACACCAGTTGGACCAATCAAAATCAAAGACAGTGCAATACTTTACATGGATGATCCATCCACACTTGCTTTAGAACCAACTTATAATAGTTTACAATTAAAAGGACCAAGTGGCTTGAGAAAAGGCAACTTGCAAGTTGTTCGAAAAGACTAGAGGGATAAAATGGGAAATTTGGCAATCATCAGCGACCTACATGTGGACATCAATAAATTCGGCGAACCAGAGCTAATGCAGCTTTGGCAAGTTTTGCAAAAGCACAAAATCACTCGGCTTCATCTAGCCGGAGATACGGCTAATAAAGTAGATCGCTGCCTAGCGGTTGTCGAATTTTTCGCCAATAAAGGATTATCTACGACATTTCATTTCGGCAATCACGAGTTGGCAGATGTGCCCAATGAACAGATGATGAACCATTTTCCAGACCCACATTTTTTAAATGAACGGTATATTGCTTTAAATGAGCAGACCGTTCTTTTAGGGATGAATGGCTGGTACGACTATCAGTTTTCCGAATTGAAAGATTACGAGGCAATCGTACGAATGAAGCGTTTGTATTGGTATGATCGGTTCATCCAGCGTGGGAAAACAGATCTCGAGGTCAATGCAGAAATGCTTGCAGCTGCAAAAAATTTGCTAGACCAGCTGGAAGCAAAAAAACTTGAGGTGATTTTATCCACTCATTTCGTTCCTAAACGGGCATTTATCATGTATCAATCTGCTCCTTATGAGCGTTGGAACAAATTAAATGCATTTTTAGGATCAGAATCATTCGGAGAATTACTTGACCGTTATTCAAATATCAAACAAGTAGTTTTTGGCCATACGCATCGTCGCTTTGAAGATAAATCCATCGGTCACACGATTTACAGCTGCAGACCTTTTGGTTATTATTATGAATGGCAGCTGACCCGAGATTTTGTCTTGAAAGAACAGTTGCTAGACAGCTATGATCCTATGAAATCACGTGTCCTCTTGCGTGCCCATCACCCAGCTTTTCAGGCCTATCAAACACAACATTTGCAAGAGGAATTTGAACAAGCGATGACAATCGTTCCGTATTGAGACAGCATTAGTAATGTGTAAAAGAAAATACCTTGTAAAACATAAGGATAAGTAAGAGCAGTAGATCCATTTATCGTGGATATGCTGCTTTTTTTGTGGAAAATAATCAGCGAATGTTTATTTGATCGGATGATTTGTAACTCGCAGAGTACTAGATGCAAGCGTTTATTCTTTTTTTGAACGATAATCACAAAAAAAAATATAATATACATTTTTTATTTAATTATAATTAATATTGATTGAAGTCTAGGCAGTCAAGTCACATTTTGATAGATAGGAGGGGGACTTACGAATTATTTTAAAGGCTATGACAGCTGTATTTCTAGATTGTGTTTGCATCAAGTTGCAATAAAAACTAGAAATCAAATCGGGCTGATAATCATTTATAACTAATCGATACATAGGACCAAATATAGGTCTATGTTCTTTTATTTCATAAGTATCGTAAAACAGAATTTTGCTATGGATTAATCCAATCGACTGATATGTTTAGTAAATAAAGAAAGAGGAATGTCAATGATGAAAAAAGAAATCGTATTAACAGCAGCAACGATGTTATTCAGCATGGTAGCAAGTACGACTTTTGTTTCTGCAACTGAAGTATACCCAAAGGAATATAACACAGAAGGAACGATTACATTTGAAGCAGGAGATGAGGGTGTAACTCCTCCTGTTGATCCAGAGAATCCTGATCCCAATAAACCTGTCGATCCATCAGATCCTCCAAGCCCTGGAACAGGAGGGGCATTATCGATTGATTATGGATCAAAATTCAAATTTGGGACTCAAAAAATTTCTACTGCGGATAAAACGTATTATGCAGCTGCTGATGTGATGAACGATGGGTCTAGAAAACCGACATATGTCCAAGTGACAGATAGGAGAGGTACCTTATCTGGGTGGAAATTAAGTGTCTCTCAACCAGAACAGTTTAAAACTGCCAGTGGGGATGAACTAGTTGGAGCACAGCTGAAATTTACGAAAGGGCAGGCTGTTTCTTTGGTTGATCCAACATATATGCCGCAAACGGTGAATTCTGAATTAACGTTGACACCGGGAGGAAACAATACGTTAGCAATTAATGCTAAATCAGGAACAGGTGTGGGGACTTGGGTCTATCGATTTGGTGCAAATGAAAATGAAAATCAAGATGCGGTACAGCTTTCGGTACCCGGTAAATCTGTCAAGTTAGCGCAACAATATTCCACTAAATTAGTTTGGACATTAGAAGATACACCTAACAACTAGTTTACTGAAAAGAACTGTTAAAAATAAATACGTAGTCATATTGTCTTGCGAGGTAATCGAGCAAAAATTGTCAAAGGCTAGGCTAAATTTGTTTGGATACGAATAGTTCATCTAGGAATTTAACGATCAGGAGGAAAAGATATATTGAAAAAGAGGAGGATCGTGCTCATTTTAAGCAGTCTCTTAGTGACTAATATCTTTCCGATCATAGGGTACTCTTTGGAATTGAATCAGTTGGAGCATGGAAATAGAAGAGACGAAGAAAGCAAACTCACTTCGACATTCGACAGTTTAATAGAATCCAACCAGACACAAGAAAGCAGTGAGGATTTAAGTATTTCGAGTAGTGGAGAGACCACTGACAACGTAGAAGCTGAGGGTTCGGACAAACAAGGACTGGAAGATGCACCAATTTCTGCGGTTGAGCTGCCTGACGATCCCAATATTATTTCTATCGATAAAATTTTTCAAACACCTATCGGTACTAGCACGTCCATATTGGAAAATGGGAAGTTACTGCAGTTGAACCCAGCAGAAAGGTCTCAAAGAGGAGCTATTTGGTCAAATAAGAAGATTAGTTTACTCTCGGATTTTACATTTAAATCTTATTTATACTTAGGAAATCAACGAGATAGAGCGGGAGATGGCATGACCTTTACATTGACTGGCGATCCTAGAATGGCTAGTAATCCCAGTCAAGTTATTGGATCGCCAGGTATGGGAATTGGCTCATATTCTACTCGTTCTGGCCAACCTTACATTGCGAATGCGCTCTCGATTGAGTTTGATACGTATAAAAATAGTGGTTCTTCTGATCGAATGGATCGAGAGATAACTGCTGATAATAGAGGGCATGGACATGTCGCTTTTGCCACGCCTAAACCAAATAATAATAATTATTCTGGAGAGCATACTGGCGTGACGGTAGCTCCTACATTTCTTTCTAATGGCACATGGCGCTTGTTAATAATTAAATGGGACGCGGAGCAAAGAAGTCTTACTTATGATTTGGAAGGTGTCGGTCGCTCTTCTCGGATTATACCTGATCTCATTAGGCAGTTTGGTTCTACAGAAGTAAATTGGGGGTTTACTTCTTCAACAGGTACTTTTTTTCAAGAAAATGCTGTCGCTGTCACGCGACTTCCATCGAATGTCACATCAACAGCTGATGTAAAAGTCAACGATAGTGATTATGGGGCCATCGCTGAAGCTGGAGGAAACGATAAGATAACTATCAGAAATACATTGAAGGTCGAGGGGGATTTTCTTGAATATAAGAAAATGCAGACTAGTATCGACCTCCCACAAGAATTAACTATTCCCGAGCATATCTTGATCAATGGAAATCAAATTGATGCCAAAGATATCTTGATAACCGGAAATCGAGTCACGCTAAATCTGACAGATTATTTTATTGCTGGAGATACGTTAATAATCGAATTGGAGACAACTTTGCAGGAAGTAATTCCTGAAAAAGTACTCACTATGCATTTTGAATACCTTGAAAACGAGAATTTGATTGAGCAATCGAATGAAATAAACCTAAAGATCGCAAAGCTGAAGGAGATAGATATCCATGTTTATTATAAAGATAAAGACAGTCAGATTGATATTGCTGAAATGAAAACAATCACTGGGAAAATAGGAGAGAAGTATAAAGAAACTCCTATTGATGTTGAAGGGTATGTCTTTGACTCGGATTCAGCGAATACAGAAGGCATCTTCTCCGAAAATACAGAGGATATCTATTTTTATTACAGAAAAGGCAAACTTTATCTCTCAACTGCTCCTCAATATGTCAATTTTGGAAAACATAAAATATCCAGTAGACCATTAAGTGAATTCGGACAGTTTTCAGGTGGGTTGAAAATTATAGATGAACGGGCTTTTGGAAGTTGGAAATTACAATTGAAACAAGAGAAAGTTCTTACAAATGGAGATTTTGAGCTTCCAGAAGCTCTTTCCTTTGTTACCTCTGAAAATACAACGGTTATAGGGACATCCGCTGTTACGATTTTCGAAAGTGATCAAAAGGGTGAAAGCGATTTGTCCTCTCTTTTAGATTCTACAGCTCATCGTGGAATCAGAATAGATATTCCTGTAGAAAACCAAAGAATCGGAACCTTTGAGGGGAAACTATCTTGGATACTTGCAGATGTCCCAGGAAATTAACAGGAAGAGAAGAATATAACAAAATTATTGAGTTTCAAGAAGGGCACAGGTACCATAGGCTCTTGTGTCCCACAGAGACAAGATTTTGTTATAGTCTTCTCTTACATATGATTAAAGGAGCGATTTTCTTGAGACCAAAACAACAATTATTTATAACACTCCTAGTTATTTTAGGGGCACTTTTTAACAATATATCAGTGTCAGCTAGTGCATTTAATTTTTCAGTGACGCCGATAACTTCAGAGAATCAAATCGACAAGAGAAAAACTTACTTCGATCTTCAACTTGATCCGGATCAGGAAGTAGAAGTAAAAGCGGAATTGAGAAATGATACAGAAAAAGAAGTGAAAATCGATATTTCTGTGAATAGCGCAACCACCAATTCAAATGTGATGGTTGAATACGGAAAAAACGAGATTGAAAAAGACATGAGCCTGATCTTTGATCTGGTAGATTATGTGAGCTATCCACAGATAGTGACGCTAAAACCTAAAAGTGTCCAAACCGTTGCTTTTCATGTCAGGATGCCGAATAAGCGATTTGATGGTGTATTGGCTGGTGGGATCACATTCCAAGAAATCCAGACGGAAAAGGACCAAACAGAAACTAAGGATCAAAGCTTATCGATTGAGAATGAATACACCTATATTATTGCTTTGTTGATGCGACAGACACTGAACGAAGTTGCTCCGAACCTTACTCTTCATGAAGTTAAACCAGATCAAATCAATGCAAGAAATGTCATCTTAGCAAACGTTCAAAATGATCAAAAAACCTATATCAATCAAGTAGTTATTGAAACAAAAATTACAAAAAAAGGACATTCTGAAGTTTTATATCAAGAGGAAAAAGAAGCGTTGCAGATTGCGCCGAATACAAATTTTTCTTTTCCAACTGCTTTAAATGGTCAACCGCTAACCCCAGGTGAATATCACCTTACAATGACTGTTTTAGGAAATGAAAATGAAAATGGAAAATTTTCGAGAAAAAAAGGAAATACTACGATCAACTATACCAATCAATGGGTATTTGAAAAAGATTTTACAATAGACGGAAAAGTAGCCAAGGAATTGAACACGACGGATGTTACGATTAAAAAAGACAATAATTGGATTTATATCTTAGTAGCTTCACTTTTCTTATTGTTTATTTTATTATGCATACTTTTGTGAGAGTATAAAATATTTTGTGTAAATGAAAAAATCCATACAAAAAAGGAAGTCCCTTCTGTAGAATAAAGTTAACGACAACCAATTCACAGAAAAGAGGACTTCCCTATGAATGATTTTACTACAGAAATTGTGCAAACTCTAGTCACTAAAGGCGATTTAAATGAATTATTCCGTTCGCACTTAGAAAAAGCGATAAACACACTCCTACGGACTGAATTAACGGCTTTTTTAGATTACGAAAAATATGATCGCACTGGTTTTAATTCAGGTAATTCGAGAAACGGTTCTTACTTTCGATCAATCAAAACCGAATATGGTGAATTAACATTGGAAATACCTAGAGATCGTAATGGTGAGTTTAAACAACAAACTTTACCAGCCTACAAAAGAACAAACGATACATTGGAAACCACTATTATCCATTTATTCGAAAAAGGTGTTACGATGTCTGAAATTGCTGATTTGATCGAAAAAATGTACGGTCATCACTATACTCCACAAACCATGTCCAACATGACTAAAGTTCTGACTGAAGAAGTAAATGCCTTTAAATCCAGAGCCTTAAATGATAAGTATGTCGCTATTTTTATGGACGCTACTTACATTCCACTAAAACGTCAAACTGTATCCAAAGAAGCGATTTATATTGCCATTGGTATACGAGAAGACGGCACTAAAGAAGTACTGAGTTATGCGATTGCTCCAACTGAATCAACATACGTTTGGAATGAGCTGCTACAGGATATTAACTCCAGAGGAGTTCAAGAAGTCTTGCTTTTTATTACGGACGGCTTAAAAGGCATGAAAGATACTATCCATCAAATTTATCCTAAAGCAAAATATCAGCATTGTTGTATCCATGTATCTCGTAATATCGCTCATAAAGTACGTGTCAAAGACCGAAAAGAAATCTGTGATGACTTTAAGGCTGTTTATCAAGCTAACTCAAAAGAAGAAGCGAATACCTTCTTATCCGGCATGATTGAGAAATGGAAGAAAAACTATCCTAAAGTGACGCAGTCACTCATAGAAAACCAAGACTTATTAACTTTTTATGATTTTCCACCTAGCATTCGTAGAACCATTTACTCAACCAATCTAATCGAGTCTTTCAATAAGCAAATTAAAAGATACAGCCGTAGAAAAGAGCAGTTTCAAAATGAAGAATCACTAGAACGCTTTCTAGTCAGCATTTTTGATACATACAATCAAAAATTTCTAAACAGAAGCCATAAAGGTTTTCAACAGGTAACCGATACATTAGTTTCAATGTTTACTGAGTAACTAATTATTTTGCAGGAGGACAATTTATTTACACAAAATTATTGACGCTCCCACTTTTGTTTGTTTTGAGAAAAAAAGAAGAGAAAGAAAAGTAAGGTTAAGATAACAAATAGTAAATTTTTATTATTGTAGGATGGTTGGGCTCTTTTTATAATAATCTTAATTGTCAAATTAAGTTAGACAGATCATCAATACTTACGTAACTCAAAAATACTTCCAAAGGTGTTCGATAATCCAGTGATTTTCT
>NZ_BEHC01000016.1:0-22818 GCF_003112495.1 Enterococcus sp. H57 | reverse complement strand
TAGAAAATCACTGGATTATCGAACACCTTTGGAAGTATTTTTGAGTTACGTAAGTATTGATGATCTGTCTAACTTAATTTGACAATTAAGAAAATGAAAAAAAATATAATCATCGGATTAGGCGCTGCCCTGCTACTAGCTTTAGGAGGTTGCGCACAAAAAGACAATTCCGCAGAGGCATCAGATGGACAAAAAACAATTGGCGTATTGCAACTTGTACAACATAACTCGTTAGACGCTGCCTATAAAGGATTCAAAGAAGGATTAGCAGAAGAAGGGTATAAAGAAGGCGATAATCTAACAATCGATTATCAAAATGCCCAAAACAATCAAGACAACCTGAAAAGCATGAGTGAGAAACTCGTCAAAGAAGATCCTGATTTGCTACTCGGGATCGCCACTCCAGCAGCACAATCTTTATTAAATGAAACAACCACTATCCCGATGACTGTCACAGCGGTCACAGACTTGGAACAAGCCCATTTAGTCACATCCAATGAAAAACCTGGCGGCAATGTGACTGGCACGACAGATATGGTGCCAATCGAAAAACAAATCGGCTTACTGTTAAATATCGTGCCAGACGCCAAAACAATCGGCATCATGTATAACAACGGTGAAGCAAACTCTAAGATCCAAGCTGATTTGGTAGAAAAAGAATTGAAAAAAGCGGGCGTCAAAGTCAAAGTACTGACAGCAAATTCCACAAATGATGTCCAACAAGTGACGAAAAGTCTAGCTAAAGATGTAGATGGAATCTATATTCCTACTGATAACACGTTCGCAAGTGCGGCAAGTGTTGTCGGTGAAGTCGCAAAAGAAACAAAAACACCTGTCGTTGCTGGCGCAGTTGATCAAGTCAAAGACGGCGGTCTAGCAACAGTAGGAATCGACTACGAAAGCTTGGGCAAACAAACAGGGATCATGGCAGCAAAAATCTTAGACGGCAAGAAGCCAAGTGAACTTCCTGTCGAAACAGCGAATGATTTGGAACTGTATGTCAATAAAGACATGGCCAAAGCATTAGGCATCAATCCAGAAAGCATCAAAGAAGCTGAATAAAACACAGGAGGATTCTCATGACAAATTTGCTCTCTCTTTTCTTATCATCTGCATCGCAAGGGGTCTTATGGGCCCTACTTGCGATTGGTGTATACGTCACTTTCCGTATCTTGGACATTGCCGACTTGACTGCTGAAGGAAGCTTCCCTTTAGGTGCAGGGATCGCGGCAGTAAGTATTACAAATGGCTATCATCCATTGACAGCTTGTCTTCTAGGCTTTTTAGGGGGTGCGGCAGCAGGGCTTGTTTCCGGACTGCTTCACACAAAATTGAAAATTCCCGCCCTTCTTGCAGGGATCATCACCATGACTGGTTTATATTCTGTCACATCCCGTGTGATGGGTGCGCCGAACATCTCTTTATTGGGTCAGCCAACGATCTTTCATTGGGTCGAGTCATTCGGCATAACAAAAGACAACGCTGTACTGATCGTCGGTCTGCTTTTTGCTTTGATCGTTGTATGTTTACTTGTTTTGTTCTTACGTACAGAAACAGGACTTGCTATTCGTGCAACTGGCGATAATCTGGCAATGAGCGAAGCAAACGGGATCAACACAGATAATATGAAGATCATCGGTTATATGATTTCTAATGGATGCATTGCTCTTTCTGGCTCCTTGCTTGCGCAAAACAACGGCTTTGCTGATTTGAATTCTGGTATTGGAACGATCGTAATTGGACTTGCTTCTATTATCATCGCAGAAGTTTTGTTACGTAACCAGCCACTATTTCTCCGTCTCTTGACTGTCGTTTTAGGTGCGGTCATTTATCGTTTTATTTTAGCGTTAGTCTTCGAACTGAATGTTGAACCAAGTGATTCGAAACTTGCTTCTGCTTTCGTGCTAGTGATCTGTCTTTCTTTCCCGCAGATCCAGCAAAAATTCCATTTACCTCAAAAAAAGAAAGGCGGTAGTGTCAAATGAATGACGTCTTAACATTGGAAAATCTCCATCATACCTTTGAAAAAGGAACGATCAACGAAAATCATGTCCTGAAAGGCATTAATCTTTCCTTAGATCCCGGCGACTTCGTGACGATCATCGGTGGAAATGGGGCTGGTAAATCTACTTTGCTGAACAGCATCGCCGGTACATTTTCTGTCGATCAGGGACAAATTTTATTAAATGGAAAAAATATCACGAAAAAATCTGTTGTCGAACGTTCGAAATCCATCAGTCGCGTATTCCAAGATCCTAAACTAGGGACAGCCGTTCGTTTAACGGTAGAAGAAAACCTCGCTCTTGCTATGAAACGAGGAAAAAAACGCGGATTCTTCCGTGGTGTCAAACCACAAGACCGAACATTTTTCAAAGACCAGCTGGCTCGACTAAATTTGGGGTTGGAAAATCGTTTATCCTCAGAAATCGGTTTGCTGTCTGGAGGACAACGTCAAGCTATTACGCTGTTGATGGCCACATTACAGCGTCCAGAACTGATCTTATTAGATGAACACACTGCAGCGCTTGACCCTGCTACTTCCAAAACGGTGATGGAATTGACAGAAAAGCTGATCACTGAGCAGAATCTCACTGCTTTTACGGTCACTCATGACATGGAAGACGCGATCCGCTATGGGAATCGACTGATCATGCTGCATCAAGGAAGGATCGTCGTAGATATCCAGCAAGAGGAAAAACAGCAGCTCACAGTGCCCCAATTATTAGCGTTGTTCAAACAAAACAGCGGCACGGCATTAAAAGACGATCAAGTGCTTTTATCTTCATAATCAGAAAGAGGCTGGGACAAAAAAATGAACGCCCACCCTCTTCTTTTTTCTCTTTCCTTCTTTCGTTTTTGCTTTATGTATCAACCGTTGTTTCTTCGAAAACTATTTTGTTCTCTCCTTCTTCCTGATAGAATGGATGGGAAAGGAGCTTGGTGCCATGACAACAAAAGACAAAGTACTTCATTTATTGAAAAAGACACCAGATTTTCTTTCCGGAGAAAAGTTAGCACAGCAACTGGAAGTTTCCCGGACAAGTATTTGGAAAGCCATCAAAGAATTGGAAAAGGCAGGCTATCGTTTTGAGCACGGGCCTACAGGGTATCGTTACCTGCCCTCTGACGTACTAGATGCAAAAGAAATCCAGCAAGAGCTACGGTCGTTTATTCCTGATTTGAAAGTACAAACGATGTTGACTTCTGAATCTACGATGAAAGATGCCAAACTGGCAGCAGCTCAAGGAGATTCTGTTTCGAAGTTATTTGTTGCTGATACACAAGAACAAGCTCGTGGACGTTTTGGACGGCCTTTTTTCGCTGAAGCTGGACGAGGAATCTACATGAGTCTCTTGCTCCATCCAGACAAACGGTTTGATGAATTGCCTCAATATACGATCATCGCAGCCAGTGCCTGTGTGAAAGCCATTGAATCTGTAACCGGTCGTTCTGCTTCGATCAAATGGGTCAATGATATCTACATGGATGGAAAAAAAGTCTGTGGGATTTTATCTGAAGCAGTCAGTGATATGGAAAGCGGCAGGATCAGTCATATCATCATTGGGATCGGGCTTAATTTTTCTGTTCCTCAAAATCATTTTCCAGCTGATCTCCAAGAAAAAGCCATCTCTGTCTTTCCCGACGGACAAGCTAGTGTCACAAGGAATCAGCTAATCAGCAAAATCTGGCAAGAATTGTTCACTTATCTTTCTCACCCAGAAAAAGCGTTGGACTTCTATAAAGAAAAATCATTCGTATTGGGAAAAACCGTGTCGTTCAATCAAAAAGGAACGACTTATGTCGGTCTTGCAAAAGAAATCGGTGATCATGGCGAACTGATCGTCCAAACAAATGAACAGGAGATGAGTTTGTCTTCTGGCGAAATCAGTCTCACATCTATCCGTACGCAATAATTATCAGATTTCACAAAAGGACACCTGATCTCATACAGTGTCCTTTTTTCTGAATTCTCTTCAAAAGACTCTCCTTATTCTATCAGCTGACAGTTTCTCTATCCTCTAGAAAAAGGTATTCTAAAAATATCTATAAAGCATGGTACACTTTCTTTAAATGAATCAATGCAAAAAACAAGAGAGTCATCAGTTTACACGATCAAAAGAGATAGCAGGCCGCTTCCTTTTTCAATCTTATAGATAGACCATGGGTAACGATAAAAACAAAAAAGAACTTGCGACTTATTTTACCGTAAGTTCTTTTTTAGCTAGTGCCTTAATCTCTTAATCCCAACAAACGTCTCGCATAGATCACCTGACCAGAGTGCATAGCAGCATCATCAATAATAGAAACGAGACGCATTCCTCGTGTGACTGGTGGTGTCCAGTTCTCGTCAATTACTTCATCTAGCTCGGAAGGTTCCAGCCTTCTTAAGTAAGAAATAGCAAAATCAGCAGCTCCTCGCAAGTATCCTAGCAGATCTTCTATTTGATTAGCTTGGATCTGCTTTGCTTGTTCCAGACTATGCTTCCAATCTTGTTCGTTATCTGCTATCGTCATCGGAAACCGGCTTTCCCAGTCTTGACTATGCCAAATTGGAGAGATTCCTGCTAAATCAGCAATCTGGAAATCTAATTCCCGAGCGGTATGCCAAGCCAGCCAAGTCATTGATTTGATCTGCGGGGCTCTATCTTCCACTGGAAAACGATTGGCCTCCTCAATAGAGACGCCTTCAAACAAACGTTCAAACCGATCGTATGCCCGATCCACACTCTCGCATAGCATATCTAAATAATCCATTTATTTTCCTCCTTTTTATTTATCCTACTTACTTTTTCCTAATTCTAGGATACCTACTTATATGTTACTACACACCCTTATTTTTTACACTTTAACAGTCACCATCATCAATAGTTTGGAGATTGAAAGAAAAAGATAGTGTCGAACTATCAATTGAACAAGAAGCAACAATATGAACGTTTCATTAATATTCTTTAAATAAACAATGATTTTTCAAACGAACAGTTTAAGACTAGGAGAAGAAGAGTATAATAGGAAAATGTTTGAAAGGAAAGGAAGGGGAAAAATGAAAAAAAGGGCAAGTTTACTAGTCCTAGTTGCTTTGTTGTTCAATATCTTTTCGTATGGTGTGGCCGTTTCAGCGGAAACATACATTCCTAAAGACCCTGGGAATATTTATAATGATCTAACCGGTAACTATGGCTTGTTAGGAATTGCTAGTCAATTCCACGTATTTGCTAAAAATAAGACAACTGTGAATGCACATACAGACGGAAATATAGCAACACATGAACTTGATGCAAAAAATAATTTTGGTACAGAGCTTCATGAAGGTTTATTGAACCAAGAAATAAATTATATACAAAAAACTGATTCTTTCGCTAATTCTTCAGGCATACCTACAGGTAGCACAAGAATGAATAAATTTGTCGTTGGCAGTAACGTGGATGTAGCACTTCAAGATGGTCATCCTACAGTCAATGGATCCAGGCTTGATCACTTAACTCCAGATGATTTTTATAAAGATCGTGCTGGGCATGAATATATTGATTTCGAGCAGGAATTTGCTAAATTGAATGTAGCAGCAAATGATCTTGCAACCATCACTCCAGCTAAAACATATACTGCTGCAGATTTTCCAGACATGAACAATCGGACAATCGATTTAACTGGTTTATCAGTTACCGGGTTTTTATTGGTAAATATCGATGCAGAAGTGTTAACAATGAATACGCCACTTCAAATCATCAATCCAAATGATCAAGTAGTTGTATTTAATGTCATCAACAGTTCTTCTGCATTGAACGTACAGTCACCAATCAAATACAATGATCGTTCAAATCATGAAACAGAAGATTTTTCGGATGCGAATATCTCTTGGAATTTTGGAAATGAGATGACTGATTTGACAATCAGTGCTCCTTTTCAAGGAACAATCCTTGCGCCTAATGCTACTATCCGCATTACTCAAAACCAAGATGGAACGATTATAGGGACAAATGTGATTTTAGATGCAGCTACCAATCGTTGGGATCCTAACGAAATATTTATCAGCGACAATGGTACAGATACGACAGACACAAGCGACAGTACAGATACATCCTCTACCACAAGTGATAGCTCAGATTCATCAGCTTCAAGTGACAGTACAGGTACTAAAACCACAAGCGACAGCTCAGATTCATCTACCACTACAAGTGATAGCACGGACACGTCAGCTTCAAGCGACAGTACAGATACAATCTCTACCACAAGTGATAGCTCAGATTCATCAACTTCAAGCGATAGTACAGACACGTCGTCTACCACAAGCGATACACGTCATGCAAGTGTCTCCTTCTCAAAAACAAGTTCGGATAACAGGACGAACTTTAACTTAACTAATAAAACAAGCAATGACAATGGAAACAAATCAAAAAGAGCACTTCCTAAAACTGGAAGTCAATCGAATAATTGGATAACACTCGCAGGCGTTATATTACTTGTAATCGGTTTAAGAATCACTTTTATGAGTTATAAGAAATCGAAAAGGTAAAAAAATATTCAAGATAAAAAAGAGCAACGTCGCTAGCGGACGTTGCTCTTTATTTTTGCTTTTTATCATAAATACAAGAACTACAATTCAATTTGTCAAAAAACACGTAGATTTCCTTCTGAGAAATTTATTTACGTATCGAACCTTTCCCTATTCAGTCTTTGCGATCCAAAATCAGTTGGGTAAGGGAAAAGAGATTCTCTTTTGTTCGAAGAGAGGTGGCAGGTAATTTCTTTATTTCCTTCAAAGCCTTTTCTGTGTAAGAGGCCGCTAACTTCCTAGCTTCTTCCACGCCTCCTGTATGTTCAACGATTTTGCGTACGGCGTCGACATCTTCTTCTGTCATTGCCGCTTTCTTCTCTAAATAAGGTAGTAGCTTTGGTTTGTTTTTTTGCAAAGAGTAGATCAACGGTAAAGAATAGACCCCTTGACGCATGTCTTCTAGTACAGGTTTGCCGATTTCCTGGCTCTCTTTTGTATAATCTAAAATATCATCGATAATCTGAAAGGCCATCCCGATAGAAAGTCCGATATCTCCTGCTTTTTTTGCGAAGCGCTCGCTTGTTCCACTTTCAAAAGCGCCAACAGAACAACTTAATTGGAACAGTTCAGCTGTCTTACCTGAAATATTTTCCAAATATTCTTTTACAGAAAGTTCATAATTATAGCGATCATCCATCTGCCCTAATTCGCCATTCAATACTTTTTCCATACTGCGAGAATTCAATTGGAGACTTTTCAAGGAAGTGGAGTAATCAGACAATAGTTTAAAACAGCAGACAAATAAATAGTCTCCTGCATAGACAGAAACGACATTACCAAACTGACTACGGATATTAGGATGACCACGTCGCAGATCCGCTTCATCAACGATATCATCATGGATCAGTGTGGCCGTATGGAGCATTTCGATAGAAGCTGCCAAAGCGATGGCTTTGTCTCGATCTTGCTCTGGTCCAAATTGTGAGAACAATAGCTGATAGGCAGGACGCAACAGCTTTCCGCCGGCATGGATCGTTTCTTTGATTGCTTGTTCGACAGGTTTGTTTTTCAGGCGGACAGTTTCTTCCATCCGTTTTAGTGTTTCTGTCAATTCTTTACTTAAAGCAGGATAGTTTTCCCACATTGGATGTAGCTTCATAAAAAAACTCCTTGTGTGACGATTATTTTTTGGTAAACATTGGGCTCCATTTTTGTTTGGTTCCCTGCTCATAATCTTTTTGGAATCGTTGAAGTGTCTGCACATGTCGTAAAAGATAATTCGCTGCGATCCCGATTGCAATCCCTGATAAAATCCCTAAAACTGAAAGGACTGGCAAGTACAACATGACTGTCCATGATTGTGCAATGAAAGAAGCCATCAAAAGCTGTCCGACATTATGCATGAAACCACCGGCCGCACTAATTCCGATGATACTGACACGTTTTGGTCCTAATTGCTTGACCAATAACATTCCAAAATAACTAAGCAAAGCACCACTCATACTATAAAGGAATGTGGAAATCGTTCCGCCTAGCAAAGTAGTCAGGAATAGTCGTAGCCAAAGTAGTAAGAAGCTGTCTCGTTTTTTCATGGTAAAAATGGCAACAATCGTGATTAGATTGGCTAAGCCTAGTTTTGCACCAGGCGCAAAAGAAAAAGGATAAGGGATCATATTTTCCAATAAACCAATGATCACTCCTTGTGCAACAAGTAGCGAAATATAAATCATTTTTTGTAATTTACTCATGGTGTGTGAAGGTCTAATAAATCAGACTGTCTTCGTCACCCCCATCTGTTGATCGGACCTCGATCACTAATTTATGTGGTAAACAAACAATGGTTTCGCCATTTTTCGTTGCCCAGCCTCGACGTACGCAGATCTGGTCATCGCAATCTGCTTCTTTTATCCGTACTCGATCGCCATCTATCTCGATCAAGTTATAATCTCCGTGTTCATCTTTGTAAGTATATGTGTAGCTCTCTTCTCCAGCCATCAAAGGGAATGTTTTGATTTCTGTGCCATCCACACGCAGTACCGCTTCTTTTTCTGCTGTTGCGGTGTTTTGCTGAAGACCAAAAATCATGACTGGTAAAAAAGAAAGAACAGTCAAAAGCAAAATAATAAAAACATCCCAAGGTTTGAGCAGACTTTTTTCAGCAAATTCTTTAAGGCTCATTTTTGTTCTCCTTTTTCCAGATTAACTCACCCAATTTTAGCATAAAAACAAGAGGTTGTGACACCTGTGTCTTGCTTTGAGTAATAAGAACGAAGAATAGAAAACAGCTTTCCATGTTTTCTAATTCTTTGGGCTTATTACCGAGAAGCAGCAGGTGGAACACCGTTTATAACAAGAGGTTGTGACAGAAGTGGGCAACTTCAAGAAATAAGAAGGAATTTACGAAAATTACTTTTCAAGTTTTTGTGAAATTTCGGCTTATTTTTCGAAGAAGCTACTTCTGGAACACCGTTTATAACAAGAGGTTGTAACAGAGGTTGTGACACCTGTGTCTTGCTCATGGAGGCTTATCTCGGGCATCTTATTCCTTTAATTTTACATAAAAAGGAGGCTGTGACGGTTTGTCTCAGCCCCTTTCTATTGAAATCTTGCATTCAAATAACGTTCTTTATCTATTTATTTCTTGCCGTACTGGGAACTTGGTCTACCGTACCACCAATTACCTAGTGTACGTTGTAGCCATGGAATTACCCAGCGATCCAACCCAATCGCACGTCCGGAACCGTTCATCAATGCGAAAGCAACAAAAATGAACCAAATGTTTACCCAGTAAAACATGCCTGATAAGCAGAACGTGATCACCAATACAATCGTTGTCGCACTGCATAGCCATGTGAATAATCCAGCAATCAATGCTAATGCCAAGGCAATTTCAAAGAATACCATGAATTTTTGGAAGAACATTGCTACATCATTGTTTGGCATGATCACTTGCATGATCTTTGTGAACCAGTCTGGTGACTTCTCAATCACAGCCATTGGTTCTTCACCGTATGCATAACTCAAACCAAAATGTGCAGCTTGAGTCGCTGCTTCTCCGGCACTTGCCCCTGCTCCGCTGGCAGCTGTGGTTGCATCACCAGCAGCAGAAGCACCACTGGCAACATCTGTTACATTGTATTCCCATGTCCAAGGGAACACACTGTTTCCAGTGAACCATGATCCTTCACCAAACCAAGTACTTGGTTTTAACACTTCACCATTACCAATGATTTTTTTGGAGGCTTCAACGAACCAAACTAAACCATAGAAAATACGAAGTGGCACACTCCATAAGACGTTGCCGTAACGAGAAGAATGTCCTCGAGTCACGTTGCGATCATCTTTGATATGGAAAAACTCATGCATTAAATATTGGAACATATAATAACCAGAACGAATATCAAAGAAGTATTTCAAATTCACGATATGTTTCATTACGATAGCTAAAAATCCGCTTAAATGGATCTTATCAAATAGGTTAGCTACCCCCCATTTGGCACCAATAGAAACCATAAATCCTTGATAGTTTCCTTTAAATTTATGCTTTTCTCCGCCTTTGATCGAAGCCACGATATTCGCTGCGGCTGTGTGTCCTGTTTGTTCAGCAGCTTGAACGATCTGCGGTGTCGGTGTTCCTGGGAATTCTTCATAAAAGACTAAATCACCAATGATATAGATGTTTTTATCTTCGTAGCCTTTTGCCTGCATATATTCATTGGCGATCAACCGCTGTCCGCGTGCTGATTCTAATCCAAAGTCAGCAGCGTCAGAAGTTCCTTTGACACCAGCTGTCCAAATCAGTGTGTGAGTCGGAATGTTGCGTCCGTCTTTCAATTTGATATGATCAGCAGCCACTTCTACGATTGGTGCATTCAATAATAATTCCACGTTGTGCTTACGCAAATAGCGTTCAGCTTTTGCAGCATCATTTCGATCCAACATATTCAAGATCGTCGGCATTGCCTCTACGACCATCAGTGTGATTTCGTTTGGATCTAATTTATAATCTTTGGCTAGGCGATTTTTCCAGTCGATCAGTTCCCCAATCATTTCAATACCGGTAAATCCAGAACCACAGACAACGAAAGTCAGCATGGCTTTACGCAGTTCATCATCTGGTTCCAATGCAGCTTTTGCTACTGTCTTCTCAATATGTTCCCGAATCCTTACAGAATCTTCAAATGACCAAAGGGTGAATCCGTGTGCTTTGACACCAGGTGTACCAAAGTCATTCGGCTCTCCGCCCATTCCAAGGATCAGCTGATCAAAAGGATAGGAACCTAATTTGGTCTTGACGATTTTCTGTTCTTTATCGATACCGATTACAGTGTCTGTGACAAGTTGTACATTCTTTTGACGAGCAAACAAATGCTGCAGATCGTATTGGATTGCTTCTGGTTCTACACGTCCGCCAGCTACTTCATGCAACTCGGTCATCATAGTATGGTACGAATGACGATCGATCAGAGTAATTGCTACATCTTCTTTTTTCAGTTTCTTTGCCAAGTATTTTGTAGCTGAAACACCGGCATATCCTGCTCCTACAACGACAATATTTTGCTTTGCCATTGATCATCCGCTCCTTATAGACTATCTATATAATGAATATATGATAATTCTTTTAGTTTGATACTTATTACACAATCTCCATATATTATATAGATGTTCTGTTCTTTTGTCTAACTCCTTTTGGATTTTTTTCAAATTTTAAAATAAAGCGTTTTTTCACGAAATTTGCTGAAAGAAAACGTTTGAAATATTACATGGGTTATTTATCAAAAATAGTTGACTTATAGGCTAAAAAGATTAGAATGTATAATGAATCACAAAGAAAAATTGTGGACTAAAAATGGAATGGTGGGGTATTAAAATGAAGAAAAAACGTTTTGTAACTGGATTTGCCGTATTAGCATTTTCAGCTCTAGTGTTAGGCGCTTGCGGCGCAGATGACAACGGAAGCTCAAACTCTTCTTCTGAATCATCTACAGCACAATCTTCGACTGCAAAAAGCACAACAGAATCATCTGCAAAAGTTGTAGCTGGCGGAGATTTGCAAGACGGCACATATAAATTAGAAGAAAAAAATTATTCAAATGGTTACCGTGCAGTCTTTGAAATGGTTGTAAAAGACGGCAAAATCACTGAATCAAAATATGATAACGTCAATGAAAACGGCGAATCAAAAACAAAAGATGCAGAATACAACAAAAACATGGAAGCAAAATCTGGCACAAACCCAGAAAAATACATTCCTGAGTTGAATGACCAATTCTTAAAAGCACAAAGCGCAAGCGGTGTGGAAGTCGTAACTGGAGCTACTCACTCATCTGAAAGCTTCCAAAACTACGCACAACAATTGATCCAAGCTGCTCAAGCTGGTAACACAGATACAATCGAAATCGACAATGGTGCTGATTTGAAAGACGGCACTTACAAGCTTGAAGAAAAGAACTACTCTAACGGCTACCGTGTGCAATTCGAAATGACAGTTGCTGGCGGCAAAGTAACTGAATCAAACTTTGATTATATCGACAAAGACGGTAAATCAAAACAAGATGATACAGAATATAATGAAAATATGAAAGCAAAAAGCGGTACAGAACCAAAAACTTACATCCCTACTCTGAACGACGAATTCGTCAAAGCAATGGGCGAAGAAGATGGCTCACCTGCTGATGTAGAAGTTGTTACAGGTGCTACACACAGCTCACATTCATTCATCATGTACGCACAACAATTAGTGAATGCAGCTGAAAAAGGCGACACTCAAACAATCGAAGTAGATAATATCGTAACAGAAAAATAATCATATAATTTTACTAATAAAAGTTGGAGGGTGGGACGATAGCCAAATTAGGCAGTCGTCTCACCTTTCAAAATGAAGAGAGGAAAAAAATGCGGAAAAAACTATTATTTTCCTTAATCACACTGGGCATCTCTTTTATGGTGCTAACTGGATGCAGCAATTCAGCAAATAAAACAACCACTGAAAGTTCAGCAGCTACCAAGATATTGAAAGATCCATATTCTGATGAACAGTTCTTGTTAGGGACTTACGTTCGTATCCGTGTGTATGATGAAGGCAAAGAATCAGCATTGAAACCTGCCTTCGATCGAGTAAAAGAACTTGGTGATAAAATCACGATCAATCAAAAAGGTTCTGAGATCGATGAAGTGAATGAGCAAGCTGGGATCAAACCAGTAAAAGTTTCTGATGATGTCTACACGTTAGTCAAGCGGGCCTACGAATATAGTCAAGATTCTCAAGGCGGATTCGATATGGCGATTGGTGCAATCACACAATTATGGCGAATCGGTTTTGATGACGCCAGAAAACCTTCCCAAGAAGAAATCGATCAGGCATTGAAATTAGTGGATTATCATAAGATCGAACTAAATGACAAAGAAAAAACTGTTTATCTAAAAGAAAAAGGAATGATCATCGATTTAGGTGCAATCGCCAAAGGTTACATTACGGACGAAGTAGTGAAAGTCTTGAAAAAACAAGGAGTGACCACTGCCATCGTTGACTTGGGCGGTAATGTCTATGTCTTAGGCCACAGCCCAAGAGGCGAAAACCAAGACTGGACAGTCGGCATCCAAGATCCGAACATGGCTCGCGGATCTGTTTTAGGTTCTATTAAAGAACGGAACAAAACATTAGTTACCTCTGGAATTTACGAGCGTTATTTAGAAGTAGATGGCAAAAAATACCATCATTTGTTTGATCCAAAAACGGGTTATCCGTTCGACAATGATATCGCAAGTGTCACGATCATAACAGATAAATCAATTGATGGTGATGGGTTGTCTACAGCAGTCTTTTCAATGGGTGTGAAAAAAGGACTGGAATACGTCGAAAGCGAATTGAATAACGGGACGGAAGCGATCTTCGTGACAAAAGACGATAAAGTATATGTGACCGATCCAATCAAAGACACCTTCAAATTATCGGAGGACTCCCATTACACGATGGGTGACCGTTCTGAACTAAAATAAGGAGTACGAACCATGACACTAAAAATCTTTTTAGAAGTAGTTGAAATACGAACAAAGGTGGCTAGTGTATTTCCTTTTGCGGTAGGGGTATTATTCTCTATCGCTTTTTTTCATGAAATACATTGGCTAAACACTTTTTTATTTTTTATTGGAATGCTAGTTTTTGATTTGGCGACTACCGCTATCAATAATTACATGGATTATGAAAAGGCTCATTCTGAAGTATATAAGTATGAAGAAAATGTCATTGGCCGCAGAAATCTATCTCCTGTATTGATTCGAAACATGATTTTAGCTATGATTGCATTTGTTTTTGTTATCGGCGTTATTTTAACGATCAATACGGGTTGGCTTTTACTTTTGATGGGATTTATCTGTTGTTTTATTGGAGTATTCTATACATTCGGACCGATTCCTTTATCTCGAATGCCTTTAGGGGAAATTTTCAGTGGGGTGACTATGGGCCTTGGAATTTTTGCCATGGTCGTTTATGTCAATACATTCGGTTCAGATGTCTATGATCTGACAGTCAACTTTTCATCTGGACAATTTGCTTTGGTAGGAAATCTTTGGGCTATAGCAGCAATCGTATTAGCTTCCTTACCCTTGGTGTTTACGATTGCCAATATCATGTTGGCTAATAATTTGCGGGATCTTGACCGTGATATTGAAAATCATCGCTATACACTGGTTTTTTATATCGGACGTCCTGCGGGAACAGTCTTATTCCAGCTATTGATGTATGCTTGCTATTTCGTGATTTTAATGGGGTTGTTGAGCGGTATCTATGAATGGCCGATCTTGGTCACCTTCTTGACCTTGCCAATTGTGAAGAAGCATTTGGATCAATTCAAGCAAACGTTACCCCAGCCTATCAGTTTCAGCTATTCCATCAAAAATATGGTCTTATTCAATGCCAGTTATGTATTGGGGCTATTACTAACAATCATTATGCAAGCCATTTAACAGCATGAAGAGGTTGTGAAAAAACTGCCCTGCATCAAGTAATAAGAACAGCCAAATAAAAATAGCTCCTTATATTTTTCGTTTGGTTGGGCTTATTACCGCAGATGCAAGCTTTTGAACACCGTTTATCAGGAGGTTTTGAAAAAGTCGCTTAGTTTCGAGTATTAAGAAAAATTTTGTGAAAATGGCTTTCCGCATTTTTGCATAAATTTGGCTTAATACCGAGAAACTGGCTTTTGAACACCGTTTATCAGAGGTTGTGAAAAAGTCGCTTAGTTTCGAGTATTAAGAAAAATTTTGTGAAAGTGGCTTTCCACATTTTTGCATAAATTTGGCTTAATACCGAGAAACTGGCTTTTGTACACCGTTTATCAGAGGTTGTAAAATCAGCGTTTTGTCCTGAGTATTAGAGAAACAAACGGAAAAATAGTTCCTCATATTTTGCCGTTTTTTGAGCTAATACCGAAGGACAGCTGATTGAACACCATTTAAGAAAGAGGTCGTGAGTCTGCCGTTTAGCTCCGAGTCGCAAGGAACAAGTTCAAAAAACAGCTTCTCATGTTTTATGAATATTGTGTCTTGTGATTGGGAGTTGGCAGGAGAACACCATTTGTTCGGAAAAAGTGACTAACTATGACACAACTTTTGTCACAGTCCCTTTTTTCACTTGATTTGATTCGTACCAGCGAACTTGACGAGAACTTTCTTGGTTTGGTAACTATATGGTATTCTTTTAACATCCTCGTTTGCTTCTTCTAATTTATTTATACAAAGTCACACTTTTTTAATCATCTGTTCTTCGATACATTTCTATTTCTTTTAAATATCGATACCAATATTTTGAACTTAAGAGTGCATACCAAATGGATTCATTTACTCTTCGTCAGTTACGAAGATAATCAAAATCTCCAACTTCCCTACTTATTTCGTTTTGAGAATTATCGAAGCAATCTTACATAAATAACTAAAAAACAAAAAACCAGAAAATCAGTATACTGATTTTCTGGTTTTACATGGTTTGTTCAATAAAAAGCTGTTGGAACTGTTAATATTAAATTATCGCATCGTTACGAATTCTTCCGCTCCTGTTGGATGGATGGCTACTGTATTGTCAAAGTCTTCTTTAGTTGCACCCATCTTGATAGCCACAGCAAAACCTTGCAGCATCTCATCGACACCAACACCAATAGCATGTAAGCCGACGATTCTTTCTTCTTTTCCGACACAGATCAATTTCATTTCGCATTTTTGGCGATAATCATTTAATGCAAAGTACATTGGGGTAAAGCGTGAACGATAAACTTTCAATTCATTTTCGCCATATTTTTCCAATGCTTCTTCTTCTGTCAAACCAATTGTTGCAATTGGTGGATGCGTAAAGACGACTGTCGGAACAAGTTTATAGTCAAGATAAGAATCTTTCTTTCCATTAAATAAACGTTCTGATAAACGTCTACCAGCTGCGATTGCAACAGGAGTCAGATCTAATTTACCGATCACATCACCAACAGCAAAAATATGTTCATCCGTTGTATTTTGGTATTTATCTACTTTGATAAACCCTTTTTTGTCCAATTCCACATTTGTATTTTCCAGACCTAATTTTTCGGTATTCGGTACACGTCCACCGGCAAAAAGTACACAATCACCAGTTAAGGTTTCACCATTTTCAAATAGCACCGTATATTCGTCATTGTTTTTAGTAATTTCTTTAGCAATATGATGTGCGTAAGTTTTTATTCCAGCTTCTTGGTACATTTGGATCAAATTGTCCGAAAGCATTTTATCAAACGTTCTAAGTGGTCGTTCTTTTCGATATGCCCACATGACTTCACTACCTAAACCACGAAATACACCTGAAAGTTCAGCCGCAATGTATCCAGCACCTAAAACGATTGCTCTCTTAGGTAACTCTGTTAATTCAAAAAATCCATTTGAATCAATGGCGTATTCTCCACCAGGAATGGTCATTTTACTTGCACGGCCTCCAGTAGCGATCAAGATTTTAGGAGCACGATAGGTTTCACCGTTTACTTCGATCGTTTGACTATCGATAAAAGTAGCGTAACCTTTTATAGCCTCGACATGATTGCTATCTAATCCTCTTTGATAAGCACCGTGTAGAAAATCAATATATTTTTCTCGTCTTTCTACTAGACCGGCGAAATCAACATTTTTTAAATCTGCTTGGATACCGTAACTTGAGGCATCTCGTTCAATTGTTTCCAAAATCGTACTTGCTTGCCACATAACTTTTTTAGGTACACAACCGACGTTGACACATGTTCCGCCCAATTCATTCGCTTCAATCAGCAAAACTTTTGCGCCATGCATCCCTGCTCTGTTTGCTGAAGCAATACCGCCAGAGCCGCCACCAATTACGATGTAATCATATATTTGCATTTTGTTCCTCCTTATTGAAGAGATCAATCAAAACCTTTATTTAACGATCCTTTTTCTACAGAAAACAAGTGTAACACTTTTCTTGGATTTTGTATGCGAAGATGCTTAAAACAGGGATATATCAGCTTTTTCCTTATTTACGTTTTCGGATCATATCTCCAGGTTTCACTGGCTGTGCGACTGGCATAGTTAAAATCATCATTGGATTTGGTGCTCGGTCAATGGATTCGCCTTCTTCATTATGCATAACTTCAACGGTTTGACTGAAATGACTGAATCCTGGACCATAAAATTCGATTTCATCTCCTACAGAAAACAAGTTTCTCTGACGTATCGTAGCAATCTGTGTTGCCTCATCATAAGATAATACTTCACCGACAAATTTATATACTGGGATTTTACGACGTTCACCGAATAATTGTTCGTTTTCAGTTGGTGTATTGTAGTAAAAACCTGTAGCTAATTCTCGTTGTGCTACTTTCCATAACTCGTCGATCCATTCTTGCTTGCAGACATAGTTTTCAGGATCTTCCATATAACTGTCTACAGCCGCTTTATAGACATTTGACACCGTAGATACATAATGGATCGATTTCATTCTTCCTTCGATCTTGAAGCTGTCTACGCCGTTTTCAATCAATTCTGGAATATGTTCGATCATTGACATATCCACTGCACTCATCGAGAATTCTTCTTCCACTTCGCCTGTATCAGTTAAACTGTTTCGTTCTTGACCAAAAGGCATATCGAACAATCCATACTTCCAGCGACAAGATTGAGAACATCCGCCACGGTTTGCATCCCGCATCGACATATGGTTGGACAATGTGCATCGACCAGAATAAGAGATACACATGGCACCATGGATAAATGCTTCGATTTCGATATCCGTATTTTTACGAATCTCTGCCACTTCCTCCATTGAAACTTCACGAGCTAAAACGACACGTTCCAACCCTTCTTCTTTCCAGAATTCCAATGTCTCAAAATTAGTTGCTGAAGCTTGAGTGGATAAATGGATCGGCAGACCTGGGGCTTCTGTCGCACAAATTTCGATCAAAGCTGGATCAGAAACAATTACTGCAGAAATACCGACATCACGCAAACTGCGGAAAAATTCCCCTGCTCCATCTTCATTTCCTTCATGGGTGACCATATTAGCAGCAACGTATACCTTCGCATCATGTTCTTTTGCAAAAGCAACTCCTTCAGCCATTTCTTCATAAGTAAAATTACCTGCACGGCTTCTTAAACCATATGCATTCCCGCCAATATATACTGCATCTGCTCCATAATGGATCGCGGTTTTTAACTTTTCCAGTGTTCCTGCTGGCGCTAGGATTTCTGGTCGTTTCAATTTTCTTTTTACTGTCATTTCTTTCATCATACTCCTTATTTGATAGCAGAAGGATCAATATAAAAGAATCCTGTATCTAATTCACGGTTTTCAGGATGCAATTTACTGATTTCGCTAGTCATTTTTTCCGCTTTTTCTTGATCCCAGCTACCTTCTAAAATTTGTTTTTTTGCTTCGGCGAATAGTCGAGTGATGTTTACGAATTTTTCGCCTGGAGTAAATAATCCGTCCAATTTCCATGTACAGTAATGATGCTGATAAAGTTCATTCAATTCATTCGAGAGATTCAGATCATTGCTGGCAAAAATATGTGTGCCATGACTATCTTCATAAATAGAATAATGTGTCTCTTCTTTTTTAGGTTCCGAGATAAAAAGACCTCTTTCACGATCTTTTTGTTCGTCTTGTTTCGTATAGTTATAGTAATTCTGTAGCAGTGGACGTTTGGATTGATGGATGCATGTAGCACCATACACAAGGGTTTCTACAGGAATATCGAGTTTTTCTTCCATCGCCTTCATCTCTTCAAAAGGAACTTCACGAGCAAGTACTGCTCCAACTGCGCCTTTTTTCGCCCAGAAATTGATTTGACGTGCGCTCGTTACTAATGTTTCAGCATCATAAATATACGGTATACGCAATTCAGGATTTTTTTTCATCGTATAAATAATACCTGTATCACCAACTGTGATCACATCTACGTTTATTTCTTTTAAAAAAGCCAAATATTCAGGTACATTTTTCATTTTTTCAGGATGAATGATCCCATTTACAGCAATATTCGCTTTTTTACCATACTTGTGTGCTAATTCTACCAATTGTCGCTGTTCTTCTCGTGTAAATGAAGCAGGCAGACGCAATCCAAATTGCTCTTCACCGAAATATAGTGTATCTGCACCTGCAGCAAGCAACTGTTCTGCTTGTTCAATAGTTTCTACTGTGGTTATGAGTTCGATCATAATTTTCTCCTCCTACAACTTCATAATAGTAGCATAGCTCTAAAAACTTTCCAATACTTCTTCTATTTAAAGTCGGATTTTTGAAAATTATTTCACAAAAAATCAAAATAAAGTTCGATATATTCTGTCCAAATATAAAAAGAGATTGTGACAAAAAACTTGTCACAACCTCTTAATCAAGTCTTACTATTATAAAAATTCAGCTACACAGGCCAAGTAACTATAGGGAACCTACTGTTTCCTTTTTAGGTCCGCGAACATTCAATGTGATCTTACCTTTTGAAGCACCTACTGTTACGTGGTCACCTAAACGAATTTCTCCGCCAAGCAAAGCCTCGCTCAATCGATCTTCAATTTCTTTTTGAAGTGCGCGACGGATTGGACGTGCACCATATTCAGGATCAAATCCAGCTTTCCCGATCACATCGATTGCAGATGGTGTGATTTTCACTTGAATATCTTGTTCTTTCAATCGTTTGATAATCGCTTTGCTCATGATTTGGACGATTGTATGGATTTCATCTTTACTCAATGAATGGAAGACGACAGTCTCATCGATTCGATTCAAGAATTCAGGTCGGAAAGCTTTCTTTAACTCTTCTAAGATACGTTTTTGCATGGCTTTGTGATCTTTAGTAACATCTTGGACATTGAATCCGACATTTTTTTCTTCTCGAATTTGTGTCGCTCCGATATTTGAAGTCATAATCATGATTGTATTTCTAAAGTCCACTTTTCTACCTTTAGAATCTGTTAAATGACCATCATCCAATACTTGCAGAAGTAAATTGAAAACGTCTGGATGTGCTTTCTCCACTTCATCTAAGAGAATCACTGAATATGGTTTTTGACGAATTTTTTCTGTCAACTGTCCACCTTCATCATACCCTACGTATCCTGGAGGAGACCCGATTAATCGGCTTGTACTGTATTTTTCCATAAATTCTGACATATCAACACGGATCAGGGCATCTTCACTTCCAAACATGACTTCTGAAAGTGCTTTGGCCAATTCTGTTTTTCCGACACCAGTTGGTCCAAGGAACATGAATGAACCAATTGGACGATCAGGATCTTTCAATCCGCTTCGTGCACGGCGGATCGCACGTGAAACTGCTTTGACAGCCTCATCTTGACCAACGACACGTTCATGCAGAAGTCCTTCCAGTTCTAACAAGCGTTCGCTTTCTTTTTTCTCCAACTGCTGTAGAGGGACACCAGTCCACTCCGATACAACTGTAGCAACATCTTCTTCTGTTACACGATCAGAATAACCTTGCTCCTGTTTTGCTTCAATTGCAGAAACTTTTTGCAGCTTTTTACGTAGTACTTTTTCTTGTCTGCGTAATTGAGCAGCATTTTCAAAGTCTTGTTTTTGGATCGCTGCTTCCTTTTCTTGTACTAGTTCATCGATTTCTAGTTTGATCACAGTTGATTTTGTTAAGTGATCGGTTTGATCCAAACGGACTTTCGCTGCTGATTCATCGATCAAATCAATTGCTTTATCGGGTAGTTGACGAGAAGTGATATAACGAACAGAAAGATTGACTGCTGCTCGTACAGCTTCATCTGTGATCTCCACTCCATGGTGCTCTTCATATCTTGTACGTAATCCTTGAAGAATCACTTCTGCTTCTTCAGGAGTTGGCTCATCTACTTGAATGCGAGCAAAACGTCGCTCTAATGCAGAATCTTTTTCGATATATTTTTGATATTCATCTAGGGTCGTTGCTCCGATCGTTTGTAATTCTCCTCGAGCTAACGCCGGTTTCAAGATATTCGAAGCATCAATTGCTCCTTCTGCTCCACCTGCACCAATTAAGGTATGCAATTCATCAATGAATAAGATTACTTGACCATCATTATAGATTTCGTCGATGACCTTTTTCATTCGATCTTCAAATTCACCGCGATATTTCGTACCAGCAACCAAAGATCCCATATCAAGCATCATCAGGCGCTTTTCTTGCATGTCTTCTGGCACTTCACCTAAAATGATTTTTTGAGCTAACCCTTCAGCAATGGCTGTTTTGCCTACACCAGGTTCACCCACCAGTACAGGGTTATTCTTTGTCCGTCTGCTAAGAATCTGGATAAGCCGTTTCACTTCTCTCGAACGACCAACAACTGGGTCCAGCTTGTTTTCTTTTGCTAATTTCGTCAAATCACGTGCTAATGAATCTAGCGTAGGTGTTCCTTGCGGTGTTTGCCGTTTATCTTGTACATTTACATTTCTACGACGATTCATTCCTTTTCCAGCAGAATCACCAGCTAGCCCCATTTTTTGTTTCAGAACTTGACGGGCTTTTGAAAGGCTGATACCTAAGTTGATCATGATTCGAGTAGCCATGATACTTTCATCTTTTAATAAGCTCATCAAAATATGTTCTGTTCCAACTTTTTGAGAACCAGTTTTCTTCACTTCGCTGCTAGCTAAAGCAAAAACTTGTTTCATTCTTGGTGAATATGGAAGAAAGACTCCTTTAGGGTAAGAACGGATACCACCATAACCAATCAGATGTTCAATTTCTTCATAAATTTCCGTTTCATTCAAATCCATTTCACGTAATACTTTTCCAGCAATTCCATTTTGCTCGACCACTAAGGCTAGTAAAACATGTTCTGAACTAACTGATTGATGTTTCAATCGTTTTGCTTCTTCTTGTGCAATTTCTAATACTGCTTGGGCTCTTTCAGTAAAAAGTTCTTCCATCTAATCTCACTTCCCATCTTCATAACTTAAACGTTCCAGAAATGCTCGGAGAATCCGAGCACGTGTATGATCTTCATATTCATTGAAATTCAATGTGTTTTTTGCAATTGCACTCAACATCAAGTTTCCTTCTTTTTTTGTAATTATTTGGTCTTCATAAAGTTTTTGAATAATAGCAAAAGCATTTTTCTCACTGATTGTATCATCAAATAACTGATTTATCTGCTCAAGTAATTGTTTTTTATCTGAAATCCTTACTTTTGCAATTCGTATATAACCACCACCACCACGTTTGCTTTCTACTAGATAACCACGTTGGATGGTAAAACGGGTATTAATCACATAGTTGATTTGTGAAGGAACACAGTTAAAGAGGTCTGCCATTTCAATCCTTCGAATCTCGATCATTTCACTATTTTCCAGAATTTTCTTTATATATGATTCAATTAAATCCGAGGTATTCTGATGTGCCATCTTATTCATTCCCTTTGACTAATATTGACCTTAATTATAACGAATTTGGTAATAGAAAGAAAGAAGAACGCTTTTTGTTAAATAAATCCTTTAGAATCAACAAAAAAAAATACGGAATATACTATTCCGTATCGACGCGCCCAAGAGGAGTCGAACCCCTAACCTTTTGATCCGTAGTCAAACACTCTATCCAGTTGAGCTATGGGCGCATATTCAATTTAAAAAAATTATAAATCATTTGAAAACAAAAAGCAAGATAAAAAAAATCGGGAAGACAGGATTCGAACCTGCGACCCCTTGGTCCCAAACCAAGTGCTCTACCAAGCTGAGCTACTTCCCGTTTAAAAAATAAAAAAGACTACGCGCCCAAGAGGAGTCGAACCCCTAACCTTTTGATCCGTAGTCAAACACTCTATCCAGTTGAGCTATGGGCGCATATTTGAAATGCCGAGGA
>NZ_BEHC01000015.1:0-93554 GCF_003112495.1 Enterococcus sp. H57 | reverse complement strand
AAAGAGTAGCAGAACAATATGTTACTTCACGTTATGGTTCTTGGGAAGCGGCGAAAGCATTCTGGGAAGCAAACGGTTGGTACTAAGATTCATTATTTGAACGTTTAAACACATTCAAAATATAGTAAGAGGTCATGCGATTTATTCTTTCGCATGACCTCTTTTTGAGTTTAAGTTTAGTCTTGATTCCTTAACTAACGTTTGCCAGTATTTCTTGTATCAGAATCTATAAATCTACTATTTGAATCAATCTATTAGGTTTTAAACTGTCCCACCTTCACACAAATTTTTTTGATTTATTTGAATCTGGTTCCGTTGTTTAAAATTTTTCCTATATTCTTTTAGATAATATGTTATTTTCTTTCTCATCGCTCCAGGTGTACCTTCTCTTTATAAAAAAAGATATCAACAGAGAAACTCCGTCGATATCTTTTTTCCTTCTCAAAAAAACAAATTATGCGGCTAAGAAGACTCGAACTTCCACGAGGTCACCCTCACTAGCGCCTGAAGCTAGCGCGTCTGCCAATTCCGCCATAGCCGCATCACATCTTTTAGTTTAGGATTACATGTGTTTTTTGTCAAGAACATATTTTTGTTCTTTTTCATTTCTGTACGCCCTCCCTTATGCCATCTACACAAATAATTCATCCGAGCAACTCCATCATCTATTGAGGGTTGGTGAAAAAATCTGTTTTATCCATATGATCGATTTCAATGTTAAACGAACGACTCTGGGATTAGTAACTATTTTATTTTTTTCTTCATTTCTTTTTTCCTCTTTTTCTCGATTCAGCTATCTTCTTTCATTTGGATATTGATTATTTCTTCTGTTGGTTACTATCCTTCTGGAATTCTAGACGCTGAAGTAATTCACGTTTTCTTTCTTCTAGAGATCATAAGTAACGAATGAACGAACTTCAAATAATTTTTTTATTGTAATTCATATTTGTATTGTTCGATGATTCTTAATACGATATGACACAATAAATAAAAATAGGCATGGCTATTTACAACAATAGTGCTATAGTAGAAAACAAATGAATAAGGTTACTTAAAGAGGTGAATACGATGAAACTGATCAAACTATGGGAAGCAGATTTAAAGAAAGCTTATCAGCTACAAACTAGCTTTGGACCAAATGAGAGTGGATTTATCAACAATGCTTATGGCTATACATTTGCTGAATTTTTAGATTATGTAAAAAAATGCGAAAAAACGTCTTTAGGAATCGATCTTCCTGAGAGTTACGTTCCCGCAACCGTCTTTATTTTAGAAAGTGATGAACATGAGTATGTAGGAATTTTTAATTTGCGCCATAAACTGAACGAAACATTAAGAAACAGCGCTGGCCATATTGGTTACGGCATCTCCCCTAATTATCGTAAAAAAGGATATGCCACACAAGGATTAGCATTAGTACTACAAGAGGCAAAAAAAATCGGCATTGATGAGGCACTTTTGTCTGTAAATAAAAAAAATCTTGGCAGTCTTAAAGCACAACAAAAAAATGGGGCTGCGATTTATCGTGAAGATGAGAAAGAATACTATACGAAAATCAAACTGATGTAAAAAAGAAGGATTCCAAAAGGAAAGGGATTTGAATGTCCTTTATCAATAGAACACATTTATTTAATTAACTTATAATATAGCAGACAAAATTTTATAAACAAAGAAACCTTTTATCTCTTTTCTTCTAGAAAGGATAAAAGGCTTTTTTGTTTTTCCTATTTGCTTCTCATAGCTAGTCAGCCAAGATTTCTATCGTATCCCCAACGCAATCCGTGCATAACGGCTCATCTTATCTGTCGTCCATGCTGGATACCAGACTAGTTTGACTTCTGCTTTCGTTACTTCTGGCACTTCTTTTAATGCGTCATGGATAGATTCTGTTAAAATATCTGCTAATGGACAGCCCATAGTTGTTAATGTCATCTTAATGACTGTTTCTCCATTTTCAGGATTGAATTCTATATCATAAATCAAGCCTAAATTGACGATGTCGATTCCTAATTCAGGATCAATCACCATTTCCAAGGCAGCAAGAATACGTTCTTTGATTAGTTCTATTTCTTGTCCAGACCGTTCTTGGTTTGCTTCGCTCATCGTACGACACTCCTTAACACGATTTTTATTTATCATACTCTTTTTTTAGCTGCTTGTAAATGAGAATTTAGAAGGAAGATTCTCGTTTAAATTTATAAAAATGTTCTTATTAGATGTAATAGATTAAATTTATTCTAAAATAAACCTGATTCCTCATTTTTTTTGTGAACGATTTTTTATTTCTGGCAATACGCCAGTTGTTCGATACATTTTTTGTTCGTTTTCATTTGCAAACCGGCCAAATACTGAATGAGTTGGTAAAATATTGATAAATGCATCGTCGTCGATTTCATGAACGATCTGATCAAGATCATACATTTCGTAGCGGGTGATGACCATCATGATCATGTTCCCTTGTTTTTTTGAATAGCCACCGACAGACGGCAGTAATGTCATTCCACGTACCATCCGTTTTGCTAGTTCTTCTGTTACCTCTTCTGGCTTGACGGTAACGATCATTGCAGTTACTTTTTGATGACTCGTGTGGATGGCATCAATTACTTGAGTCATTGCATAAATGGAAATAATCGTATACAAGGCACTTTCCCAGTTAAAGAAGAAGCCTGCGATGACTACAATGATACCATTTAGAATCAGCATGTAGTTTCCGACTGTTTTTCCAGTTGTTTGTGAAAGTACAAGAGAGATGATATCCATCCCACCAGTTGTAAAGCCCATTTTTAAAGATAATCCTACGCCAAGACCTAATAAAACACCGCCTACTAGGGCATTCATCAAAATATTATCAGTGATCTGTCCGACTGGAAGCAGCATCGTCATCACCGATACACATACAACATTCACAAAACTAAGGATCGTTGCTCGTTTTCCTACTTTGAGAAACCCTAATACAAACACAGGGATATTCAAAAGAAAAATAAATGTTCCTGTGTCTATCTTGATATGAAACCATTCATATAAAAGCGAGGAAATGATTTGAGCGATCCCATTCATCCCTGCAGAAAAGACATTGGCTGGAATCAAAAAATAATTTAAAGCGACCGCAGCGGTCAATCCGGTTATCAAAATAACCACTATTTTCTTTAATCTTTCATTTTTATGATACGCAGTCATAATTTTACTCACAAGCACCTCTCCCCTACTTTGGTATTCCAAATGTAAGAATAACAGTTTATCTATTAAAATAAAATACTTCGAACTCAAATGAGAAGAATTTTAGCAAACAGGTAAGAATCTGCCCTAATCCTATGATAAGATAGATGTATGGTAAATATTTATATGTATATCAGGAGGGTTCCTATGGCAAAAGATGCTAGCTTCGACATTGTATCAGAAGTCAATACAGAAGAAGTAAAAAATGCGATTCAGCAAACAACAAAAGAATTGTCCAATCGCTTTGACTTCAAGGATTCTACAGTAGAAATCAAATTAGAGAACAGCAATCTAGTTGTATTGAGCGATGATGATTTCAAAATCGAACAGATCAAAGATGTATTATTTGGTAAGCTGATCAAAAGAAATGTACCAATCAAAAATATCCATTTTTCTGAATCGGAACACGCTCTAGGTGGCAAAGCTCGACAAACTGCCGATTTGGTCAACGGAATCGATCGTGAAAACGCGAAGAAAATCACTACAGCTATCAAAAATGAAAAACTGAAAGTAAAAGCACAAATCCAAGAAGATCAGATTAGAGTGACAGGTAAGAACCGTGATGATCTACAAGCTGTGATTGCTTTATTACGTAAACTTGACTTACCAATCGAGTTGCAATTCACTAACTATCGTTAATCAAAAAACGAGGCTGACGTCTGTCATTCCTCGTTTTTTTGATTTACTGCTTCTTTTGATAACCAAAAACGCTGTATTCCTTCTTCCAATTCCCCAACACTTCGTACTTCTCTTGCTGTTTGCCAATGTTGTGGGAATAAACGTCGATAAGAAAAACTAGAAAATCGTTGATCTGCCAATACAACGATTCCTTGATCCGCCATGCCACGAATCACTCGACCACCAGCTTGCAAGACTTTGTTCATTCCAGGAAGCTGATAAGCGTAAGCAAATCCAAGGTGTTCCTTCTCATCATAATATGATTTGATCAGTTCCTGCTCATGATTCATCTGCGGCAAACCTACACCTACGATCATACTGCCGATCAATCGGTCCCCTCTCAAATCGATTCCTTCTGAAAAAATCCCGCCAAGTACGCAAAATCCAATCAATGTTTCAGCGGGATTTGTTTGAAATTTTGTTAAAAATCGTTCGCGTTCTTCCTCATTCATGTCCGTTTCTTGGATTAGCACATTGCTGTCGGGATATTGCTGTCTGAATGCTTCCACCGCAAGATCTAAATACTGATAAGAAGGAAAGAAAACGAAATAATTCCCGACCTTTCCATCAGCAAAAGCATGAATCGTCTCTACTAATTTTGCCAGACTGTGTTCCCTTTTTCGATAAGTCGTCTCTAGGTAATTTGCGATGAAAACTTGCTGGTTTCCTTCTGGGAAAGGACTCGGCAGTTTGTAAGCCAGACTTTTTTGTCCCCCCAGTGTTTCCTGATAATAAGAGAGTGGTGAAAAACTAGCAGAAAAAAGAATACTGCTTTTTCCTTTATCCAACGACTGCTCAAGAAACAAGCTTGGATCAATACAAAACTCTTTTACTATCAGATCGCGATACGTTTTTTCGACTGTTGTTTCGTAGTGATCATCATAAAATTCACTGACCTTCAAAAAATGAAGCAAATCAAAATAATAAGGAAGCAATTGTTCTTGTGATGGGTGCTCAGGAAATTCTGCCAGCCATTCTTTAATTTTTTCGCTTAATTGATAACCTGCCTTTACTAAAGATTCAGCCGGTGCTTTTTGATGATGATAATCCCAATGATCTTCTTTTGCTATTTCTCGGATCGAATCAAATTCTTTTAATAGTTTGTTGAAACGGCGATGAAGTTTTTTGAATTCCTTTGGTATAGCTTCCTTACTTCGTTTCGTTTTTTCATAAGATAGTTCTGCCGAATACATCTCTCGGGAACGATTCACCAAATTATGTGCTTCGTCAATCAAAAACAGATAGTCCTCGTTTTTTTCATCTTCAAAAAAACGTCTTAAATAAACAGTTGGATCAAATAAATAATTGTAATCCCCAATGATTACGTCACACCAGATACTGACATCTAATGATAGTTCGAAAGGACAAAGTGTATGCTTTCTTGCATAAGTTTCGATGACTTCACGAGTGATCTGATTCTCATGATTCAAAAGATCCCATAAACCTTCATTAATCCGATTGTAATAACCATTGGCATATGGGCACTGATCTGGATTACAGGTCGTCTCATCTAAAAAGCAGATCTTGTCTTTCGCCGTCAAAGTGACACTTTTTACTTCAGCTCCTGTATCTTTTAATGCTGTCATAGCATCTTCAGCTACTTGTCTAGTTATTGTTTTAGCCGTTAGATAAAAGATCTTTTCTCCCTCTTCTTCCCCTACAGCTTTCAAAGCGGGGAATAACGTAGAGATTGTTTTTCCTGTTCCCGTAGGTGCTTCTACAAACAATTTCTGTTTCGTACGGATCGTTTTATAAGCAGCTACCGCTAGTTCACGCTGACCTTTCCTATACTCATCATGGGGGAATTTCAAAGCCATCAAAGAGGCATTGCGTACAGTGCGCCAGTTTTCTTGAAAAACAAGCCATTCTTTATAATCTTCAGTCAGCTTTTTAAAAAAAGTTTCTAACTGCTCTCTTGTCTGATGTTCAACCTTTCTCGTGATCACTTCTTCTGCCGTCTGGAAGTAAGTCAATTGCAGATTTATTTCTTGTAAATCATGTTCTTGACTATAGATATAGGCATACACCCTTGCTTGATGAAAGAAAAGTTCCACTTGTTCTGGTTCTAAATCTTCAAATCGTGGTTCGGAGGTTTTGATTTCATCTATATAATAAATACCGTCTCTTTTGAAAATACCGTCTGCACGGCCTTCAACGATCAGGTGATATTCATCTAATTGAACTGTTGTTTTTAAAAAGACTTCTTTTTCATAGTTTTCTCCCGCATCTTTTTGGAGCTTGCGGTGGATTCTCGCTCCTTCTAATGCAGTATGGTTACTTTTTTTACGATTGTCGATACTTCCACGTCGCAAAATAAATTCTACTAAGTGCCGCACAGATATTTTTGACTGTTTGATCATTTCCACCACCTCTTTCTCTCTAAGATTACCTGAAAAAACCTAGTTTAGCAAAAAGAGCTCTCTTTCCAAACATAAAAAAACACCCTGCTGATTAGGCAGGGATATAGGATATAGAATTTGGATTTTTGGATGAATCTAATGTAACAAGGACATATTAAAATGCTATGAAAACTTACTTTCCTTCTCTTTAGAATATCCAAATACTTTTCATATAGTCTGATAATTCAGATAAGTAAAGAGAAATAAGTACCTGTTTTTGTTTCCTAGCAATGAATGCGTTATACTAATGGATGAAAGAAGTTTTGGCTATCAAGGAGGAATGCACATGCATATCGAAAGATTAAAAACAGGAATGATTGAAGAAAACTGTTATTTGGTCTACAACGAAGAAGCACTTTTGATCATTGACCCTGGAGAAGATGCGGAACGAATCAAACAAGAAATCAAAAAAACAAACCAACAGCCGGTAGCGATTTTGCTTACCCATACCCACTACGATCATATCGGTGCAGTGGAACCTTTACGCGCGTATTATCAAATCCCAGTTTATGTCAGCCCACTAGAGCAAAAATGGCTAGGTGATCCGATTTTGAATCTTTCTGGACTCGGTAGACATGATGATATTGCTGATGTTATTGTCTCGCCTGCAGAATATGAATTTGAAATGAAAACTTATACTTTAGGAAACATGTCTTTTCGCGTCGTCCCTACCCCAGGGCATTCTATAGGAAGCGTCAGCTTTATTTTTGATGATTTTGTCGTTTCTGGCGACGCCCTGTTTAGAGGAAGTATCGGTAGAACCGATCTGTATACAGGGAATTTAGAACAATTACTTCATAGTATTCGGACCCAGCTGTTTGTATTACCTGATGAATTTGCAGTCTATCCAGGACATGGCGATGCAACGACGATTGAACAGGAAAAAAGGACAAATCCTTTTTTCAATCGTTAAAACGACTTAGGAGGAGAATAAAATGACAGAAACTACACTTTATATCGTACGACACGGAAAAACGATGTTCAATACAATTGAACGAGTACAAGGCTGGTGTGATACACCCCTCACAAAGCAAGGACAAGAAGGCATTCATTATTTAGGTCGCGGGTTAAAAAATGTCGACTTTTCATTTGCTTATTCTAGTGACAGTGGTCGTGCGATCGAAACTGCCCGTATTATTCTAGGAGAACATTCTAAGGGAAAAGAAATTCCTTATTTTATTGAAAAAAGGATTAGAGAATGGTGTTTCGGGTCTCTTGAAGGTGGATATGACATGGAAATGTGGGGTGTGATCCCTCGTGTATTGAATTTTAAAACATATGATGAAATGTTTACCACAGAAGTTTCTTTTGAACAAATTGCTAATGCTGTATACAACTTAGATACCGCTGGGTGGGCGGAAACTTATGAAACATTGCGAGACCGTGTATGGACAGGATTTGAAGATATCGCCCATCACTGCGAAAAAAATGGTGGTGGAAATGTTTTAGTCGTATCTCATGGTTTGACGATCGCCTTTTTGCTTAATCTGATCGATCCTAAACAGCCTGTTCGTGCTGGGCTTTTAAATGGCAGCGTAACAAAGGTCACTTATGCAAACGGTCGATTTTCTATCCACGGCATCAATGATACGTCTTATATCGATAACGGGAAAACACATAGTCGCGACTCGTTTCTATAATGGGGATATTTTAATTTTTACCAGAGAATCATAAAAGGCAAAGTCTGAACGAGGGCTTTGTCTTCTTTTTTCTCTTCGTGTACTTATCTGCTTTATTTCTCAAGTTTTTCTTAATATTAAAAAACAGATTGGGTTTCTCAAAAAATAACGGTATACTATAAGATGTATCTTAATTGGGAAGGAAGGAATTTATGTTTTTTGCAAATATTATCAAAGCAGTGATTCTCGGTATTATTGAAGGAATAACGGAATGGCTGCCCATCAGTAGTACTGGTCATTTGATCCTAGCAGATGAATTCATCAAACTGGATGCCAGTTCACAATTTATGTCGATGTTCAATGTCGTTATCCAATTAGGGGCGATCTTGGCTGTCGTCGTTCTTTATTTTCACAAGTTAAACCCATTTTCTCCAAGTAAATCAACGGTAGAAAAAAAAGATACGTGGACACTTTGGTTTAAAGTGATCGTTGCTTGCATACCAGCCATCATCATTGGTTTGCCTTTGGATGATTGGTTAGAAGCAAATTTCCACAAGTTCTTACCAGTTGCCATTGTTTTGATCGTTTACGGTATTGCCTTTATTATTGTCGAAAAACGCAACAAAAACAAAACACCTCGTTGGACTTCTCTGAATGACTTTACGTACCAAGCAGCTCTTCTTGTTGGGTTATTCCAAGTCTTGGCACTTGTTCCCGGAACATCCCGTTCTGGCGCAACGATCCTAGGAGCTATCTTGATTGGTGCTTCGCGTTTTGTCGCTACAGAGTTTTCATTTTTCTTAGGGATTCCTGTCATGTTTGGCGCAAGCGGCTTGAAGATCGTCAAATATTTAGCTGAAGGGAATTCATTCAAAATGGAAGAAACTGTTGTTCTTCTTGTAGGAACATTCGTATCTTTTGTGGTTTCCGTCTTAGCTATCAAATTCTTACTAAGCTATTTGAAGAAAAACGACTTTACCGCTTTTGGCTGGTATCGTATTATCCTTGGTATCATTTTGATTGGTTATTGGTTTATTGCAATGTAGAAAAAACCAGAACACTTCTCTTATTTGAGAAATGTTCTGGTTTTTTATTTTCTTTAATAATAATCATTATAAATAATAAAAACAACATCAAGCTTAATCACCAAATGATAACCATTATCGTTCTCATTTAGCTGTTATTATTATCAATTACATTTTTATTATGCTATCCTTGTTTTGACAAGGAGGTCTAATAACGATGACTAATCAGAAAAAAGCTTTTGCAGCAACAATCGGCTGCCTTTTATTTATGATCTTCGGTTTTATCTTCGACCGATTCTCTCTTACCATCACCCCACTTTTTTATATCAGTGCCATTATCATCGGTGGATATAAACAAACATCGGAAGGCTTGAAAGAATTGTGGAATGATCGGACACTGAATGTGGATTTATTGATGGCTTTAGCTGCTATTGGTGCCTGTTTGATCGGTAATTACTTTGAAGGAGCAATGTTGACATTCATCTTTTGTTTAAGCGGTGCATTAGAGGAATACACAACTAATAAAAGTCAAAAAGAAATTACTGCTTTGATGAATCTTCAACCACAAAAAGCCCAATTATTAAAAGAAAATGGACAAATGCAAGAAGTAGATGTTTCTCAACTAAAGGTGGATAACTTGGTATTTGTCGCTAAAGGAGCAGCTGTTCCGATAGATGGCTTTTTAGAAAGCACACAGGCAACGATCGATGAGTCTGCATTAAGCGGTGAATCTGTGCCTGTAGAAAAATATTTAGGCGATGAGATGTATGCAGGAACGCTGAATCAAGGAAATCCCATCACGATTCGAGTAACAAAAACGAGTTCCGAAACTGTCTTTGCTAAGATTATCCAATTAGTAGAAGAAGCGCAGAATACGCCAACTCAAACAGCTTCATTTATCGAACGAATCGAAAATAATTATGTAAAATTGATTTTGCTTGCTGTTCCTCTAATGATCCTTCTCCCCCACTTTTTCCTAGGTTGGAGTTGGGATGAAAGCTTTTATCGAGGAATGGTATTATTAGTTGTGGCTTCTCCTTGTGCGCTTGTCGCATCTGCTACACCAGCTTCTCTAGCTGCTCTTTCAAATTCTGCAAAAAATGGGATTTTAATCAAAGGCGGTATCCATTTAGAAAAGCTTTCTGAATTAAAAGCGATTGCCTTTGATAAAACAGGAACGCTCACTAAAGGAAAACCAGTTGTAACTGACAGCTTTTTCTTTGATGAAAAGGATTTGGCACAACAACTTCTTGTTGCTATGGAACAAAAAACGACGCATCCACTTGCTCATGCGATTTTGCAATATTTCAATTGCACAATACCTGAAGAAATCCAATACTTACCAATAGAAGAAATTACTGGTTTTGGATTACAAACTACCTATTTAGGTGCGCAATGGAAAGTTGGCAAGCACGCATATGATCCTGAGACGATGATAATCAGCAAAGAGATTGCGGAAATGATCGAACGTTTGGAAAATCAAGGCAAAACCGTGATTTATCTTTCTAAAGATCAGCAGTTAATTGCTGTTTTAGGTCTGCTAGATATTCCAAAAGCAAATACCCAACAAGTAATTTCCTACTTTAAATCCCAAAACATCCATACAAGTATGATAACCGGCGACCATTCTGGCACAGCAAAGGCCATTGCTGAACAAGTAGGGATTGAACATTACTATGCAAGCTGTACTCCGGAAGAAAAAACACAACTAGTCAAAAAAGAGAATGAACTTTACCAAGTAAATGCGATGGTTGGTGATGGAGTCAATGATGCGCCTGCTTTAGCAGCCGCTTCTTTAGGTGTCGCTATGGGGCAAGGGACAGATGCCGCTATGGATATCGCAGACATCGTCTTAATGAAAAGCGACTTAAATAAATTTGTCTACAGTCATCGGCTATCTTTAAAAATGCGGCGGATCATCAAACAAAATATTATTTTTTCGATTCTTGTTATTCTCTTGTTGATTGCTTCTAACTTCCTGCAATTTTTAAATCTACCTCTTGGAGTTGTAGGACACGAAGGAAGCACAATATTGGTTATTCTGAATGGCTTGCGTTTACTAAGACCTTTACCTGATCTTTCTGATTCTTCAAAAAAATGTAAGTCTTGTCCACTATACAAAGCGCGGCTGTCTTCTGTCAAATAAGCAAAGTGTTTTTTTATGATTTTGTTTATTTTATGAAAAAAACAGCTTATGAATAGGTCTTGAAGGATGAATTCTTACTTTTGCAACTTTCTAAAAACATGTTATGATTGTTTCGAAGAAAGTGAGGAATATATTTCATGGAAAGTTGGCTTTTTTTAGGAATTATTTTACTTGTAGCAATTTTAGCTAAGAATCAAAGTCTGATGATAGCGGCAGCTTTTGTTTTGATTATGAAGCTCATACCAGCCTCCCGTTCCTTTTTCCCTTGGCTTCAAGGCAAAGGAATCAATATTGGGGTGACGATCATCACAGCGGCTATTCTAATCCCTATCGCAACAGGAGAAATCGGTCTACGTGATCTATTAGAAGCCTTTAAATCCCCTATTGGCTGGGTAGCTGTTTTTTGCGGTGGGCTAGTGGCTGTCTTATCTTCCAAGGGTGTAGGATTGATTGCTTCTGATCCACAAATCACTGTTGCACTTGTTTTCGGCACGATTTTAGGTGTTGTCTTCTTAAGAGGAATCGCCGCCGGACCGGTCATTGCTTCTGGTATCACTTACTGTATCTTACAAGTATTTGCTTTAGGAAAATAGAACAAATTTTGTCTATTTTAGGAGATTCTTAACACCCCCAATTTACTGATCCGTGATATACTGACAACGAGGTGATACAATGTTCGAAAAATTAAAGTATTTCATAGGAACAATCGGCTGGTTTCTTCTAGCGGTACTTTTGATTCTGGGCTTAGCTTATCTATTATTTCCTGATTTGATACAAAATGTGTTTGATACTGCTTTTTGATTGACCTATTAAAACGATATAGGGGATGCTCCTGCGATGCAGGGGCTTTTTTTAATCAATGTTTTGTAATAATTTAGGCCATGCCAATGAGACTTCCTATAGAATTCGATGCTCTTTTTTCTTTTTGGCTCTTCTGCTCTTTTTTGTTATACTAGATTACAGTGGACAAAAGAAAGAATGATCGCATCCACTTCAACGAATATCAAAATGGAAGAATTAGTGCCTGTTTTCAGGTTACTTTGAAAAGAAAGGAAGACGCTTGTGGAAACTTTTGAAGGTCTTTTAATTGATACGTACGTTTTACAAGAACAGCCAATGATGCTGACTGGGATCAACTTGCAGCTTGAGGACCGTGTGATCAATGGCCTGCTTAAAGATCGCTATTTGGCAAAATATATCTTACGTTTGCCCCTAAATAAATATGTGCTGGAAGTAAGTGGCAAATGGAACCGTCGGAACCAGTTGGTCATAAAAAAAATGTTGATAAAAAATATCGATGAATACATTAAAATAATCGGTACACCAGAATAGCCTTTACTGATCAAAGGATACTGGTTATAAAATAACTGCAGTTTCTTAATAGAAAAACAAAGAACAACAGGGAATCGTATCCCTTTTCAAAAAAAACTTTGCAAACGGTTCTCTTTGTTATATAATAACTTAGTACCAAACATTCCCATTCAAACTTTGTTTAAATAGATAAATAAAAATCTAGTTTGGTTTGACGCTATTGCCTCCCACAATAGCGTCTTTTTGATTTTTTTCAGCTTGTACTATCCGTTTTTACTGAAAAAAAATCCTAATAAAAGACTGTTAAGGAAAAAAACTTGTCATGTTCATATTGCAAAGCACGCTGCCTTTAGGTATAATAATGAATGTTGAATTATGCGGTAACACGCGTAAGAACTTAAGTTATCGGAGGTGAAACTAATGCCAAACATTGAATCTGCAATCAAACGTGTTCGTACAAGCGAAAACGCTAATGTGAAAAATTCATCTCAAACAAGCGCTATGCGTACTGCAATCAAAAAATTTGAAGATGCTGTAGCTTCAGGTGCTGACAACGTAGATGCGTTATATAAAGAAGCTGTTAAAGCTATTGATATGGCTGAATCAAAAGGTCTAATCCACAAAAACAAAGCTAACCGCGACAAATCTCGTTTAAGCAAAAAAATCGCTAAATAAAAGAATCGGCTTCGGCCGATTTTTTTATTTGTCAAAAAAAGGACAAAAACAAACGACCTTCCCGCATGCTTTGCCCTCGTCTTTCTTCTTATCGATTTCTTAACAACTGCCCTGTGCGCAAAACGAATAGTTGAAAACTTAATTCTTTTTCGATTTGTCCCGTTTTGATTTGATAATCCATCTCAACTAATTGATCAAACAACTGTACCAGCAAATGTTCATCGAATTTTTTTACTTCCTGCATGGCAAGTTTTACACGATATGGATGGATTTTCAATGTTTCAGCAATATTTGCCTGCTGATAACCAATCTTTACAAGAAATTTTGTCTGTAAAAATAAACGTAATTGAGAAAGCAAAATCGCATTAATTTTGATTGTTTCTTCCCCTTGCATAACTAAATCTTCGTATAAACGCAAAGCTTGTTCCGTCTTCCCTTTTAAAATATATTGGGTCATGTCAAAAATATTATGTTCTAACGTTTTAGGAACTAATTCTTCTACTTCTCTTACCGTGATTTGCTGTTGATTTTGTCCATAAAGGACCAATTTCTGTAACTCTCTCATCATTTTGGATAAATCTAAGTCGGTCAACCTCAAGAATAAATCAATTGCACTTCGTTCCATTTTGATTGAGGTATTCTCTAAGGTATTCATCAGATATTGACGTACTTCTTTTTCATTCAACTGTTGGACATTGACGATGATTGCTGTTTTTTTCAATTGTTTCGTTACTTTTTTCCGTTCATCCAACTTTTCATATGGCGCAAAGAATACTAATACAGTCGATTCTAATGGTTCTTTCAAATAAGCCGTCAATAAATCAGTATTTTGTTCGATTCCATTGTTTACTTTTTCACCTGTTAAAAAATAAGGATTCTCTACGAATACTAACCGTTGATCTCCGAAAAACGGCAACGTCTCTGCTTCAGCTACTACCTCATCTAAACTTGCATTTTCCATGTCAAAACTTAAAAAATTTAAGTCATCTTCGCCCTCTAATTGGATTTTTTTGACAATCTCTGTCCGAACTTGATCTTGGAGAAACTTTTCTGTTCCTAAAATCAAGTAACAAGATGCAAGTTTTTCTTTACGTATTTTTTGTAACTCTGCTTGTATACTCAAATTACTCACCACTTTCAAAAATTATCCTACCATGAGCAGATGAGAATTACTAGTCTATCATTGTTTCCACTAGCCCATGAGGATGAAAAACTGGATGCCAGCGATAGGTGATCATTCCTTGTTGATCCGTTCGCCATGTTTTTATCTGATTTTCTTCTAGTGTCTCCAATACTTCGCTGTGCGGGTGACCATAACGATTATTTACGCCGCAGGATATAATCCCATGTTTTGCTTCAATATGGGAAAGAAAATCTGTGTTACTTGACGTACGGCTACCGTGATGACCTAATTTGACTACATCGGCTTTCAGATTAGGATAAATCAAAAGCAATTGTTTTTCCATTGCTTGATTCAAATCTCCTAAAAATAAAAAGCGCCTATTGTTATATTCCATCCATAGACCAATCGAATCTTCATTTCTTCCCTCTCCCTTTTCAAAAGGAGTCAATACATAAAGATCATAATAACCGCTGATCCTGTCCCCATGTTTGATTTCAATGATCTCAGTACCATTTTTTTGAGCTTCAGATAAATGCCTTTGTAATGGCTCATTTCGTCCAGCGCCCCAACCGATATAAATTTTTTTGATAGTAAAATGCTGAGATAACGTGGGTAATTCTCCCACATGATCCGTATCGTCATGTGTCAAGATGAGTTTATCGATTACACTTATCCCCTGACCTTTTAGATATGGAACGATATTTCTTTCAGCAGGAGGACGTATCATACCTTGCGCCCACTTTTCTCTTTCAAAGTGTAACTGACCTCCAGTATCGATCAAAATCGTTTCTTTTCGAAAAGGACTTTGCAAAAAGATACTGTCTCCTTGACCGACATCGATAAAAGCGATCGTTGAAGAAAAGCGTAAAAATGGCAAAGTCAAAAAAATAAAAGAAAAAAGACCAACATAAAACAAGTGTTTCACAGGTTGTTCTTTCAACCTATCCGTACAAATCAGTAATCCGAAAATATACATCCCAGATAGCACAAGGGGCAAACGTCCTATAATGAGAGACGACCCTGAAGAAAAATCGATTATTCGCTCAAATAAGATTAATCCCTCTTCTATCAGCAATAGTAAAGTTTCCGGCAGCCAGCGATTGAAGAGTGTGAGAAATAACACACCAGGAAGAAAAAGAAACTTGAATACCGGTGCAATCAGTAATGTAAAAAGACTACCTAAAATAGACCACTCATAAAAATGCCATACAATCAACGGCATCGTGATCATAGTAAACAGGACGTGAGAGGCCGTTTTTTTCAACCAATCTCCATCAAAAGAAATCAGGATAAACAAAAAACTCATGAAAAAACTAAGCTGTCCACCCGCATGAAAAAGAAATCGAGGATCAAATAGTAAAAGAAGCCAAAAGACAACTGCAAATAAGTCCATGGTGGAATAATGCTTATTCAGCAATTTGACTAGCAATCGCAATAAAAACAGCAAACTAGCACGCAAAACAGAAATAGAACTTCCTGCAATAGAAACATAACAGATAGTTAGTAGACTCAACGGAATAATACTGACGTGTAGTGGCCATCCGATACGTCGAAATAAATAATACAGCCACCCTAAATAAAATTGGATGTGTAGACCCGATAGACTGAACAGATGCAGCAAACCACTCTCCCTAAAAATTTCTTCTGATTCTCTGAATCCTGCATCTTTATAGCCCCATAATAAAGAATTAATATATACACTTGTTTTTTGCGGAAATTCAGATTGGACAAAGGAGATAAAAGATCCTCTTTTTCTCTGAAGCCAGTTTCGCCAGTGATTTTGCATGGTGATCTGTTCAATCTTTTGAATTTGGAACCGTCCAGAAATTCTATGGTTCCTGAAGTAAGCTTCTTGGTCAAAATTATAAAGATTCCGCTTTTTTGCTGGAGAGATGAACTCGCCTTCAGCAGTCAATTCTATTCCCTTTCCTCGGAAGTTAAGCCATGTTTTCAATTCTGCTTCTGTGTTTACTTGATAAGAAAGCTGGAGCTTTTGTTTATTCTCTGATAACCTTCCTTCCATTGTCAAAAAATTACCATTTGCACGAATCGTATCTGTAAATACAGTAATTTGCGCAGATGTTGTTTTTTCCTCTAAAAATGAATACTCTTGTAGCCTATAAGAAATGGATACCGTTATGCTACACAAAATACACAAGTACGCGATAAAACGTCCTTCTTTTAGCGAAAACCATAAAAAAATTCCGGCAAGAAGCAAACGATAACCCCAATTGTCAGTGTAATACAACAAACAGATAATCATCGACGTAATTGCCGGAAAAATCAACCGATTTCGAACATGCCTTTCTAAAACGCTAGACATGTTTTCCTGTTAATTCATTTTGAAGTTTTGAAAAATGCTGTGAGTCTAAAGCAACTTGGTGTACAGATACACCTAATTGTTCGATCAACGCTTGGGCATAAGGATCATTTCGATAGTCATGGAGATAATTGATCCCTTTCACACCAGCTTGCAACAAAGCCTTTGTACAGGCCAAACATGGAAAATGTGTGACATAGATTTCTGAACCTTCCGTCGGGATACCAAGTTTTGCACACTGTAGGAGTGCATTCATCTCTGCATGGATCGTTCGCAAGCAGTGTCCATCCACGACGTAACACCCTTCATCTATGCAGTGGACATCTCCACTGACTGCTCCATTATAGCCGCCAGCAATGATCCTTTTTTCTCGAACGAGTGTCGCTCCTACTTCTAAACGTGTACACGTACTACGTAAAGATAACAGTACTGCCTGAGCCATAAAGTACTGGTCCCAAGGAATGCGTTCATTATGTGACTTATCAGTAACTTTTTCTTTATTCGTATCGCATGCTTTTGAAGATTTTTCTAACATGTTTTATATTCCTCCCTTTTTTCAAGTTGATTAAAAAGTACTCATTGCTTAAACAAAATATTCTTTAAATATAACGAATCATCCTGTCTGACAAAAGATCCTACCCTTCACTGCCGAAATGAAGTCCGTCATCCATTAGCCCATTATAAAAATTCTTCGAATCCATTTGTTCAAGAAATTCCGTATAAAAATCGATACTTCACAATCATGGCGTTTTGCTACTTCTGTGAGAACAGAGATATATTCTTTGATCAACTTGTTATTCCGATATTTTTGTTTTGTCTCATCGACTGCTGGTGGCGTGATAAAGAAAGCATGATCAGAACTATAGTCTTTTTTCAGCTGAACTATCATCCACTGCAGATTTTTTGGTACGTTTCTTTAGAAAGTTGTTTATGCTCTGCTAGATCATTCGTCCCAATGAGAATAAATACTTTATCTGCTGTATAGCTAAGTACATCTTTGGCAAAGCGTTCTCGTAGAGCTTGACTGTTATTGCCGCTGACAGCCGTATTCATAATATGAATCCCAGATATTTTATTTTGGAGATAGACATTCAGCATTGGTTTTTTTAATGTTTCTTTGCGAACAATCAAGCTATTTCCTATCCAAAAATACTACCTCCTCGTCCTGCCAAGCTCTTAGAATTGGATTATTCTTAGTATCCATTAGCGTCCATTTATTGCTCGTGCCAGTCGATTTTGAATCATTCTATTTAATTGTAACGAAGTTTTTTAGTTTTTCAACTGTCTTTTCACCGATACCAGAAATCTCCTGCAGGTCTTCCACTTTCTGGAAGGATCCGTTTTCTTCTCTAAATCGAATGATTTCTTGCGCTTTGACTGATCCGATCCCAGGAATCTGCTGAAGTTCTGATGGAGTGGCTGTATTGATATTTATTTTGGGAGGCTCGGAATCTGCTGTAGGCTGTTTTCCTTCCGAGGATGCCAACTGATCAAGATGTTCTGGCAGCTCTTCACCTACAGCAGGGATATATAGGACTTGCTGATCTTCTATCTTCGCAGAAAAGTTGATTCGATCGCTATCCGCTTCTTCTAATAATCCACCTGCACGCTTTAGTACATCATAGACCCGTTCTTCTGAAGAAAAGGAATAGATACCAGGCTCCTTCACACTTCCTTTGATATCGGTGTACATGACCTTTGGACGAGCATCCTCTTCTACATCGTTTCCTTCAGCTGATGGATCTTCTCCACTGGAACTAAACGGAGAAAGTATTTCTTTTGCAGCAGTCTCTTCTGGTTCTCTATAAAATAGCAGATTTGACAATAAAAAACCACTTGCGATACAAAAGATAAGAACTATCATAGACATCCAAATGATCAATTTGGGTGAAGCTAGTATTTTCTTGCTGATTTTTTCTATCATTGTTCTTTTTTCAAAGAATGACCAGTAAAAATCATTCATTACTCCTTTCATTTAAAATTGAAGAAACAGTGAGCTCTGGCAAAATCGTCCCTTCAACATCTAATTACGTCAATTTTTTCTTTTGTTTTTATTTTTATCGTGAAGATTTTTGACGAAAAAGAGGGGGTGTGACAGAACTCGTGTCACAACCCCTCTTTAATTATTTAGTTTCATTTCATTTTCTCTAGATAGTCAAGCGCTTCTTGTACTGTTTTTACTGGTACGATTTTCATTGAGGAATTCAATTTTTTAGCGGCAGCTTTTGCTTCTTCGTAGTTGGTTTTTATTTCAGGATATTCTTTCTTAACATCGACTGAAATCGTATCATCTGGTGCAAAGAAAATCTCTACGCCAGCTTTATCCGCACTTGCCACTTTTTTATCGATTCCTCCGATTCGGCCAACTTCTCCTTCACTGTTGATCGTTCCAGTTCCTGCAATTTGCTTACCATGTCGCAAGTTTTTACCAGTGACTTGTTCATAGATTTCTAAAGTGAACATCAATCCCGCTGATGGCCCACCGATAGAGCCAGAATTAATACGAACATCTGTATCTGATTCGATCTCGGTATGGTCAGTAAGCGTGATACCTATTCCTGCCTTTTTATCTGTTGGTAACTCGATCAGATCACCAGAAGCTGTTTTTTCTTCACCATTATGCAAATAACTGATTTCGATTGTTTGTCCAACTTTTTGGCTTTTTACATAATCCATAAATGCTTCTGTACTTTGAAAGCTTTTCCCGTCTACTTTTGTTACTGTATCTCCAACTGAAAGCTTGCCAAAGAAATTCGATGTTTTCTCTACACTCATGACATATACGCCTTTGAATTCCATTTTATAAGGCTTGTCTGCAAGTTTTAACGCTTGTTCGATTGCTGCATTTTGGGAAGAATCCATATAATACTGCTGCATTTGATTATATTCTTCATTTGTCGCCCCACCAGTCAATTCTTCTTCACTGATCAATTCTTCAAAAGGGGTCATTTTAGCTTTTAAAGCTAAGAAACCTGTAGCTTGCCTGATACCAACAGAGGTAAGAGAGAAAGACCCAGAACCTTTATCTTCCTTATCATTGACCGTAATTAGTTCTTTCAGATCGATCGTGGCTCCCGGTGATTCTACATAATACGGCAAGGGAACTACTACAAATCCAATGATCAACATTCCAAATATGATAATCAGTACTGTTTTCAACCATTGTTTAGCTTTCATTTGATTCACGCTTTCCAGCTAAAGCTTCGTTGATCACTGGCGGTAAGTAGCTGCTCACATCTCCGCCAAAGTGCAGTACTTCTTTTAAAATACTGGAACTCACGTGACTATATTCTGGTTTTGCTAATAAGAAGACAGTTTCCAATTCATCATATAGATGATGATTCATCTGAGCAATCTCTCGTTCATATTCAAAGTCTTTGATACTTCGTATGCCTCTGATCAACGCATCTGCACCAATCTCTTTTGCTGTTTCTACCGTCAATTGATTTTCTTGATTCATGACTTTTACATTAGGAAGATGAGAAACAGCTTTTGTGATCAATGTCACTCTTTCTTCTGGGGGAAACAAACTTTTCTTTGAAGTATTGATAAAAACACCAATTACTACCTCATCGAATAATTTAGCCGCACGTTCCACCGTATCTAAGTGACCTTTTGTAAAAGGATCAAAACTTCCTGGGAATAATGCACGTTTCATTGATTTCCCTCTTTTCTATAGATAGTTACGGCCGTTATGCCATAAATCTGTTTTCTTATTTGATGGAATCCAGCCACAGTTTCTGGCAATTCGACTGTTTTATCCGTTTCGCATACGATAACTGCGGTTTTAGAAAAAAGTCCCAGTTCTTCCATTTTATGGATTTGATCGATTATTTTTTGTTTTGCATATGGCGGATCAAGAAACAAGTAGTCGAATTGTTGTTTCTCCGCTGCTAGTCGTTCGATTGCTTTGTCCGCATCAAGTTTTATTGTGGTAAATTTCTCTGGTTCTTTCGTAATTTCGATGTTTTCTTTGATGATTTTTAGCGCTTGGTAATTTTTGTCTACGCATACCGCATGACTGCAGCCTCTAGATACTGCTTCGATAGCTAAACCACCGCTTCCTGCAAACAGATCCAATACTGTCTCTCCATCAAAATATGGTCCAATCATATTGAATATGGATTCTTTTACTTTATCTGTAGTTGGTCTGGTGTTCGCCCCTGCTAAACTTTTTAAACGGCGCCCGCCATAATTTCCTGATATTATCCGCATCTACTCACTCCTTAGAAATGGTACTGGTACTAGTATACCAAAAAAAAGACAAAAAAATACTTGGACAATGATCAAAAATCGATCGTTATCCAAGTTATTTTTTATTTAAAAACTGCTCATAAGAGATTTTTAAAGATGTTCAGCTAATCGGATTTCTGTATTTAGCTCTTCGATTTCGAAACCTTCGTCTTTTAATACTGTTTTGTTTCCTATTTTTTCGGCAAAATTCATTTCGATATCCGGTCGGTAAGAACGTTCCACGTTTCGAACAAAATGTAATTTACGGATTCGTTCTTCTGTTTCTTCAAATGTCTCTTCATTTAAGTAAAGCACGACATATTTCATTCTTCTTGAGACATAATGCAACAAGCCGAACTTTTTCAGATTCTTTAATTGTTTTAAGCTGTAGACCCATACGATCAGCCCGCGTCGTTTTGTTATTTCAAATTCACTATTGTCTAATTGCATGACAATTACCTCCGCATCCAAAGTGTTTTTTCGTTTCAAAAAACGGGCTACCTGCATCTACTTTGATTTCATTAGAAACTTCTTCGGCAAGTACTTGGACAATTTGATCCAACAGACTTTGCAGCTGTGTTTCACTATATCGGAAAGCTGCAACATGCTCATCCATATCAAGCTGTCTTTTTGCTTTTCGAACAGCTCGTTTTTTTTCACGATAATCAGGTGCATACTCACCATATGCCGCTACATTTTCAAACGCTTCTTTCTTAGACAAGAACGCTTCTTTCAACTGGCAAACTTTTGCAGATTCTTCCATTGACTGTTTATGTTCAAGATAAGAAGCCATCGTTTTACTCTTTTTTATCATTTCAGCGACTCGGAGGCATTGATCCTCCAGTTGAAACAGCTCTTCGTTAACGATCACTGCTATCACTACTTTCTCCGTTTTCTTCTTGCAATAAGACTAACATATTTTCTTTAGAAAAAGCAATGCCTACAGAATCCGTTCCCGGGTCCATGAAACGGTCATGGTTGTAAGGATCGCTGTACCAATATAAAAACGAAAAAGTAGCGTCGATCGCCGGATGAATAAATAGCCCACTAGTATTTTCTAATTTTTGTTTACTGATTAACTTCTCCAATTCATCATTCGTCAGTGAGAATTTCACTGTCGTTTGAGCACTGCCTAGCGATTTTTGCCAATCAGCCATACGTTCCTCTGACAATATTTCCTCAGGCCTTGTCAAAAAATCATGTAGTAGCAGCTGACTGTGGTTTTGAAAGGCAAGTGTTTGATTGTATATGGGAAGTTCGTCTTCTCTTCTAAGCATATTTAATAAAGTCGTACTTTTTCGTTCTTTAACGCGATTGATTGATTCCCAATCAGCCGATTTATCTGCTTGATAATGTGGAAGGCCTTCACCAAACACTTGATATGGCAATAGTTTCAAAAGACTATCTTTATCTGAATACACAACTGAAAATAGGCCGTTTGTTGTTTGATCAAAAAATAAAATAGCAAAAGTGTCGTTATCAAAAGCAATTAGCGGACGGTAATTCATATCCTCTTCCATTAGTTCGATTCCAACTTCTGTATCATGGTACTCAAAAGTGAAATTAGTATAGATAGTAGTGATTTTCGTAAGATCTTGCATCGTCATCCCTAAATAAAACGGCGCGATATCAGCAGGCCCTGTTTGCAGTACTTTAACAGTTGTGACTCTGCTGTCTTGGATGTTCGCTTCAAATGTGAGATGACTAGCTTTATTTTCATAATATCTTGTTTCAAAACCAAATCCGCTAGTTAATCGATCATAGGCTTGGCCAAAATCCTTTTCCAGCTGATCGATCGGTTTTCCGATATAAGTAGAAAAACCAGTTGCTTTAAGCTCCTGGTATTTCCACGTTGTCATTTGGTTTGCTATTTGTTGATCAGAGTTTTCCTTCACTTCAAGTTTTGGCGGAAACAAGACTGGTTCCATGTAGAATGCCACAATAACTAATAGCAGAATCAGCCAAAACAAACCCAGTCTTTTCATGTTTCCCCACCTTTCGCTTATTATTTCTCAGTCACTTCAATCAAAAGGTCACCAGACGAAATAGTGTCTCCTGAAGACACATATACATGTGCGACTTCTCCGTCAAAACGTGCTTCGATGGCCGTTTCCATCTTCATCGCTTCAGTAATCATCAACGTATCACCTTTTTTAACGTTATCGCCTTTTTTCACTAATACATCCAAAACAGAACCAGACATCGTTGCTCCAATTTGTTCTCGGTTTGTCGGTTCAGCTTTCAATCGGGTTTGGACCGTACTGATGATCGAATTATCTTTGATAGTGATTTCACGTCTTTGTCCATTCAAATTGAAGAACAGTACGCGATTCCCTTCGATATCGGGTTCTCCGATTTCATCTAAACGAATGATAAGCGTTTTTCCGCGTTCGATTTGTACATTGATTGTTTCACCCAAACGTATACCTTGGAAAAATGTTGGTGTGTCCAGTAATGTAACATCGCCAAATTGATTATATGCTTTTTGATAGTCCAAAAAGACTTGCGGATACATCAAATAGCTTAATACTTCGTCTTGTTTTGGTTCATAGCCAATTTTTTCTGCCAATTCTTTTTTTACTTCGTTGAAGTCGACTGATTCAGCCAAAAGACCTGGACGTTCATTCAATGCAGGTCTGCCTTTAAGAATAATCTTTTGCAATTTTTTAGGAAATCCGCCAACGGGTTGCCCTAGTTCTCCTTGGAAGAAAGTCACAACAGATTCAGGGAAACTTAGTGTTTCGCCTTTTTCATAAATATCTTCTTCTGTAAGATCATTTTGGACCATAAATAGTGCCATATCTCCAACTACTTTAGATGATGGAGTTACTTTAACGATATCGCCAAACATCAAGTTGACAGTATGATACATTTGTTTGATTTCATCCCAGCGATGACCTAATCCGACAGCTTTTGCCTGTTGCTGTAGATTCGAATACTGTCCTCCTGGCATTTCATGCATATATACTTCTGTTTCAGGAGCATTCAAGCCGTTTTCAAACGGTTTGTAATACATGCGCACATCTTCCCAATAATGGTTTAATTTCTGTGCATTTTCAATCGTGATTTCTGGCAGCCGTGGACCATTGACCAGTGCATAATACAAGCTGCTCATGCTAGGCTGACTAGTATTCCCACTCATTGCACTCATTGCCACGTCAACGATGTCTACTCCTGCTTTTGAAGCAGCAGAATAAGTGATGATTCCATTCCCGCTGGTGTCATGAGTATGCAGATGGATTGGCAGATCTGTCGTTTCTTTCAATTCACTAATCAAACGATAAGCTGCCTGCGGTTTAAGCAGCCCAGCCATATCTTTGATTGCAATGATATGCGCACCCAGTTGTTCTAGTTCCTTTGCCATGTCTTTATAATACTGAACATTGTATTTTGCCCGACTTGGATCGTTGATATCGCCAGTATAGCAAATAGCTGCCTCTGCGATTTTACCAGTATCCCGTACAGCTTGGATACTTTTTTCCATTTGTGGAGTCCAGTTCAAACTATCAAAGATTCGAAATACATCGATTCCTTGCGCTGCTGCTTCTTTGACAAATTCCACCAATACATTGTCAGGATAATTAGAATACCCAACGGCATTTGAACCTCTGAAAAGCATTTGCAGCAACGTATTAGGCATTAAAGAACGAATTTTTCTCAACCGTTGCCAAGGGTCTTCATTCAAAAAGCGGTAAGCCACATCAAATGTTGCTCCCCCCCACATCTCACTTGAAAAGAGTTCAGGAAGACCTTCTCCAGTCAAACGTGCAATCTGCTTGAAATCCTTTGTCCGAACACGAGTTGCTAGCAGACTTTGATGGGCGTCTCTAAATGTCGTATCCGTCAACAACAAATTTTCCTGTCCTTTGATCCATTCGACCAAAGCATCGGCACCCTTCGCATCTAATACATTCTTAGCCGTTACGTAATCAGTTCTTGTGATTAGATCTTTAGGCATACGTGGTTCTTCATAAAATGGTTTTTCGCCACTTTCGATACCTGGAAAACCATTCACAGTAATTTCACCGATATATTTCATCGTTTTGTTTCCGCGGTCTCGTAGTCGAGGAAATTCAAATAATGTTGCTGTACTATCAATGAAGGTTGTTTTTGCATTTCCTGATTGGAATTCAGGATGTGTGATGACATTGAGCATAAATGGAATGTTTGTTTTCACTCCACGGATTCTAAATTCTTTCAAGCAACGTTCCATTTTCTGAATGGCTGTTTCAAAAGTAGCACCATGCGTACATACTTTTACTAGCAATGAATCAAAATACGGTGTCACTACATAGCCCGCGTAAGCATTTCCGACATCCAGACGTACGCCAAAACCACCAGGTGAACGATACGTATCGATTTTCCCTGTGTCTGGTAAAAAGTTATTCAACGGGTCTTCTGTAGTGATTCGGCATTGAATGGCTGAACCATTTAATTTGATTCCTTCTTGCTGAGGCAATCCGATTTCTTTATGCAGATCCAAACCTTGAGCAATCAACAGTTGCGTTGTTACGATATCAATATCTGTAATCATTTCTGTGATCGTATGTTCCACTTGGACGCGAGGGTTGACTTCGATAAAGTAAAAATCATCTCCTTCAACAAGAAATTCTACTGTACCTGCGTTGACATACCCGACATATTTCATCAATTGGACAGCTGCCTGGCAGATTTTTTGACGTTGCTGTTCATTCATAGAGACACAAGGCGCTACTTCTACTACTTTTTGGTGACGGCGCTGAACAGAACAATCTCTTTCAAAAAGATGGATGACGTTTCCATGCGTATCCCCGAGAATCTGTACTTCGATATGTTTAGGATTAGCGATGTATTTTTCAACATACACTTCATCACTACCAAAGGCTGCTTTTGCTTCGCTTTTCGCACGTTCGTAGCCCTCTCTTGCACTCTTTTCATCGTGAGCTACACGCATGCCGCGTCCGCCGCCGCCTAGAGCTGCCTTGATCATAATCGGATAACCGTATTGTTTCGCAAACTCCAAGGCATCGTCTATAGAAGCGATTGGTCCATCTGTGCCTGGAATCGAAGCAATCCCCGCTTCGATAGCTGCAGCTTTTGCTTTGATTTTATCTCCAAAAATATCTAAATGATGCAGTTTGGGTCCAACAAAAATGATGCCTTCTTCTTCGCACCGTTGCGCAAAATTCAAGTTTTCCGACAAAAGACCGTAACCCGGATGAATAGCGTCAGCTCCGCATTCTTTCGCGATAGAAATGATCCCTTCAATATCTAGATACGCATCAATCGGTTTTTTTCCTTGTCCTACTAAATATGCTTCATCCGCTTTGAAACGGTGTACGGAATATTCATCTTCTTCTGCATAGATTCCAACAGTTTTAATTCCTAATTCTGTACAAGCACGAAATACACGTACAGCGATTTCACCCCTGTTAGCAACTAAAACTTTTTTCATCGAACCACTCCTACATCTTTTTTTATTATAAACCTAAGCTCTTGCGTTTTTCATCCGCACTGATGTTGAGGACAAAGCCGACACAAATCGAAAGCATCAGCAAACTGGAGCCTCCTTGACTTAAAAATGGGAACGTGATCCCTGTCAAAGGAATAACACCAGTAATTCCTCCAAGATTGACAAATACTTGGATCAAAAACATTGCGCCGATCCCAATGCACAAAAGCGAATTGAACGGATCTTTTGAACGGATACCTACAAGGAAAATGCGCACAATCATAAAGAATAGCAACGCTAATATCAAAATCCCCATAATCACTCCCAGTTCTTCCACTACGATTGCATAAATAAAATCGGTTTGTGCTTCTTGTAAAAATCCTTTTTTCTGGATACTGTTACCTAATCCCCTGCCAAATAGTCCTCCGTTGAACATGGCATAGTAGCCGTTGACTAGTTGATGCCCTTTATTTAATTCGTCTGAGAAAGGATTTTGGTAAATAGCAAATCGATTATAGATATACTGTAAACGTCCAGGTAAGATCTTTCCGTTTGTGATATTGATCAGCCAGATCGTAAAAGTACTTAGACAAAAGCCTCCTACTCCTACAATCAAAGTATACACATAATTGATTCCGCTGGCTAAAAGCAGAACCAAAATAATCAAAAAGATAACTGCCGCATTACCAAAATCGGGAAGAATAGCGACTAATGCAGTAAGTCCGATAACCATTGCAAGTGGACGTTTCACAGTCCCAAGAAAATCTTTTTGTACACTGTTTTGTCTTTTAGATAAAGTCAGAGACAGGTACCAGATAGAAATGATTTTTAGGTATTCGGCAGGTTGGATCGAGAATCCTGCAATTTGCAGCCAACCTTTCGCCCCATTGATCTCCTTACCAAAAAACACAACAATCAGCAGCAAAATCGTCAAAACTGCGATGGCTGCCATGATCAAACGCTGGTTTTTCAAAACATCTGTTTTCATTTTATAAAGTAGTGCGATAGCAATCAAGCTAAGCACCCAAAAAATACTCTGGTTAATGACTGATGCGGACGGATTTTGTCCGTTTTCTAATAATAGATACGACGTAGAACTATATACCATGATCAATCCCAATACACATAAAATTAAATAGGGAATCAAGATGCTATAGTCTAATAGATGCCTTTTTTTCACTTTCTTAGGCAAGTCTATTCCTCCTTGCCAACTTCTTTTTTATCATAATTTTCTTGGTAAACCTCACTATATAACTGATTCAATTCTCGTTCTAGCTCACTTAACATCAGCTGGCCCTCGTTCTTTCCGATTACTCCTATACGGACAGCAAAACCGACTTGCCGGGAAAAGCCGTACATCTGTGTATCTACCACTTCTTCGAAGGCTTTGCATTGTGAGATACAGAGACTGTTGTTTTGATTTCGGATTAATCGTTTGATCCGTTCTGCTTCATCATTTAATACTTGGATCGCAAGTTTTTTCGACAAAGAATCCATCTGTGCTTACCTCCCATTCTAATTCCTTAATTATAACATATTTGATTTTCATAAGGAGCAAAAAAAACAGATTTAACCAGTTGTTTTTATTCATTTTTACGTATTCGTTCTTTCTACTTATCCAGAACGTTAGAGTCCGCATTTTTTATCCGAGATAAAAAGGCTTCGCCATATTTATCAAGCTTGCTTTGGCCAACCCCTTTTATCTGAAGCATCTCCAATCTGCTTGATGGACGTATTCGGCTCATTTCTTTCAATGTGGAATCTGAAAATACGACATACGGGGGAACGCCTGCTTCTGATGCTAGATCCGTTCGCAGTTCCCGCAGCACTTCAAATAGTGTATCGGTTTCTTCATCCGATAGCTGCTGGACTTTCTTGGGTTCCTTTCGATAAACAGATTCTTGTCCTTTCAATACTTGTATCCCTCTTTCTGTTACTTTCAAAACAGGATACTCACCATTGATGGTCAGAAGATAGCCATTCGATATCAAATATTCAATTAACTGCATCGTTTCTTTTTGCGATTGGTTTTTCATCAGTCCATAGGTAGATAAATGTCCAAAACCTAAAGCTTGCAGCTTTTGTTCTTTCGATCCTGCTAAGACTTTCATCAGCATTTGTTTACCATAGTTCTCACCCATACGTTTTAAGCAAGAAAGAACCATCTGTGCTTCTGTCGTTACTTCTACTATTTCTCTGTCATCTAAACAGTTACCACAACGGTTGCACGGACTGCTTGTCTCGCCAAAATAGTTTAGGATGTATTGCTGAAGACAGGACTCAATATACACGTATTCTGTCATCGCTTTTAATTTTTCATATTCTTTTTGCTTTTGCCCTTCTTCTCTTTGGGACTGCTGGATAAAAAACTTTTGGACTTGGATATCTTGAGGAGAGAAAAGCAGGATGGCTTCACTGGAAAGACCATCTCTTCCCGCCCGACCAGCTTCCTGATAGTATGCTTCTAGAGAGCCAGGAATTTGATAATGGATAACAAAACGGACATTGCTTTTATTTATACCCATACCAAATGCATTTGTCGCTACAATCAGCTGCAAGCGATCGTATAAAAAGGCTTCTTGCATTTCTGTTCGCTCATTCTCATTTAGACCACCATGATATCTACCCACGGAAAAATCGAATTTTTTAAGCAAATGATAGAGACGGTCTACTTCTTTTCTCGTTGCTGCATAAATGATACCAGATTGATTTTTGTTGATCTTTAAATATTCGATTAGATATTGTTCTTTTTTTTGATCTTTAATTACTTGAAATCGTAGATTTTCTCGTTCAAAACCAGTCTGAATATGGTTGTTTTCTGGAATTTTTAAAAGTCTTTTTATGTCAGCAGCTACTTGCACAGTCGCTGTAGCTGTCAAAGCAACAATTACAGGACGATTTGGCAGTTGATCTAGCTGGTTCGCCATCTGTAAATAACTTGGGCGGAAATCATGCCCCCACTGAGAGATACAATGTGCCTCGTCAATAGCGATCATACGGACGTTCCATCGCTTCATTGCTTGGATAAAATCTGGCATGATAAAACGTTCAGGAGCGATATAAAGTAAACGGTACTGCTGTCTATCGATTTCTTGGAAGCGTCTAGCTGTTTCGTAACCATCTAACGAGCTATTGATAAAAGTGGCGGGTATACCTAATTGATTCGCCGCGTCCACCTGATCCTTCATCAAAGAGATTAAAGGGGACACAACCACAGTAAGCCCATCTAATAGTAAAGCTGGAAGCTGGTAACAGATTGATTTCCCACTTCCGGTAGGCATGATTCCTAATACATTTTCCTGATCAATGACTTTCTGGATAATTTCTTTTTGACCAGGTCTAAACTCATCATAGCCAAAGTATTGTTTTAATAAGTCGTTCATCTTCCCGCTCCTTTCTCTTGCCATTTTACTTCGATTTTCTTCGAAGGACAAGTTGATCTCCTTTCGTGAAACATTATCTTGTTATGAAACAAAAACTCTCTAGAAATAAGTTTTTTAAAAGTCTTTTAAACGTCTTTTGGCGTATTTTCTGAATTTATGTCCATTGACAAAGATGACTTCTCCACAGAAAAGAGTTGGACAAAAAAAGAAACCAGCTATTTTTTATAACAAGCTGGTTTCTCTCTTCATCCTTTTACAGATTATTTTTTCTTTTTAGATGCTTTTTCACGAGCATTTTTCTCTAAAATTTGTTTTCTCAAGCGAATGCTTTCTGGTGTTACTTCGCAATACTCATCATCATTCAAGAATTCCAAAGATTCTTCCAACGTCAATTGTTTTGGTTTTTTGATGACAGATGTTTGGTCTTTAGTAGCAGACCGTACGTTTGTCATTTGTTTTGCTTTCGTGATGTTGACAGTCAAATCATTATCACGGCTGTTTTCCCCGATAATCATTCCTTCATATACTTCTGTACCTGGTTCTACGAAGACTGTACCGCGTTCTTCGATACTCATGATAGAATAAGTCGTTGCTTTTCCTGTATCGATCGAAACAAGCGCCCCTTGGTGACGTCCGCCAATTTGACCAGGAAGCATTGGCAGATATTGATCAAAAGTATGGTTCATGATTCCGTAACCACGTGTCATTGAAAGGAATTCAGTTGAATAACCAATCAAACCTCGGGCAGGTGTTAAGAATGTCAAACGGATTTGTCCGTTTCCTGTATGGACCATATCTTGCATTTCACCTTTACGTAAGCTCAAGGACTCGATAACACTACCCATATATTCTTCTGGTGTATCGATTTGCACGCGTTCAAACGGTTCGCATTTTACACCGTCGATTTCTTTTTCAATAACTTCTGGACGAGATACTTGCAATTCGTATCCCTCACGGCGCATGTTTTCAATCAAGATAGACAAATGCAATTCTCCACGACCAGAAACTGTCCATGCATCTGGAGAGTTTGTTGGTTCAACTCGTAAGGATACATCTGTTTGAAGTTCTGCCATCAAACGTTCTTCAATCTTACGAGCGGTTACGAATTTACCTTCTCGACCGGCAAATGGTGAATTATTAACTAAGAAAGTCATTTGCAATGTTGGTTCGTCAATGTGAAGGATAGGTAACGCATCTTGATGATCCACAGGAGTAACTGTTTCACCGACAAAGATATCTTCCATACCTGAGACAGCAATCAAGTCTCCAGCTTTTGCTTCTTGAATCTCTAGACGTTTTAGTCCAAAGAAACCAAATAATTTCGTTACACGAAATTTCTTAACTGTTCCGTCTAATTTAATTAATGCTACTTGGTCTCCTACTTTGATTGTTCCTCTAAATACACGTCCGATTCCGATACGACCTACATAATCGTTGTAGTCAAGTAATGAAACTTGGAATTGTAATGGTTCGTCGCTGTTATCGACAGGAGCAGGGATTTTTTCAATAATTGTATCAAAAATAGGTGCCATGGTTGGTTCTTGATCTGCTGGATCATCTGACAAGCTTGACGTACCATTTAGTGCAGATGCATAAATCACAGGAAAGTCTAACTGATCATCATCTGCTCCTAATTCGATGAATAGTTCAAGAACTTCATCTACGACATGCTCAGGACGAGCAGAAGGTTTGTCAATCTTGTTTACGACAACGATTGGTGTGATATGTTGTTCCAGTGCTTTTTTCAATACAAAACGTGTTTGAGGCATTGTTCCTTCATACGCATCTACGACCAACACAACGCCGTCAACCATTTTCATGATCCGTTCTACTTCGCCACCGAAGTCCGCGTGTCCTGGAGTATCCATGATGTTTACGCGAATTCCTTTATAGTCTACAGCTGTGTTTTTGGCTAAAATCGTGATACCACGTTCTTTTTCTAGCGCATTTGAGTCCATCGCACGTTCTTGCAATTGCGTATGTGCGTCTAATGTATCTGATTGTTTTAATAGTTCATCAACTAATGTTGTTTTTCCGTGGTCAACGTGGGCAATAATTGCGACGTTACGGATATCGTTTCTATAATTCAATGTAACTAACTCCTTTTTTATTGGTTCTTTATGACAGGGCAAATTTTACTCGACTGCTAATTATAGCAGACTTTTTTCATGAAATATAGTAAAATGTTTTCATTTTTTCGAGAAAATTAATCTTTTGCCCGTTTTTATCATTTTTGTGAATGATTTCTACCTTTTTTCAGCCTTCTTTTTTCAAAAGGTCTGCGATTTCTGCATATGCACAAGAAGTCCCTGCTAAATAGTATTCCCTTTTTTCAAATGTCAAAGGAGTACCAAAAAGACCGCTTGTTACCATACCAAACTCTTCCAATAAGACATTTCCCGCTGCATAATCCCAAGGGCTAAGGTTTGAAATATAAGCAATGTGGTTTCCTTTCAAGATTGCCACTAGTTCAAGACCAGCGCATCCGTACATACGTGTCCCCATGCTGCTTTCCGCAATTTCTCGGATTCCATATTTATTATGACCGAAAAGATAACTATTCACACCAAGTAAGCCTTCCGATAAGGATTTATTTGCTGGTCTAGGCAATGGCTCATCATTTTTATACACGCCTATTCCTTTTCCACCCCAAAAAAGTTCATTTCTCATCACGTCATAAATGAAACCAAGCTTTCCAACGCCGGATTCATAAACAGCGAGCATAATACAAAAATTTTCCCCTTCAATCACAAAATTCAAGGTGCCATCAATAGGATCGATGATAAAGACTCTTCCATCGAGATCCGATAATTGATTACACCCTTCTTCTTCTGCCAATATTTTCGCCTCTGGATCAAAGGAATGGATTTTTTCGATTAGAAAATTCTGGATGTTTCGATCGACATTTGTTACTAGATCCGTTCGATTTGATTTTTGCGAGATTGTTAATGTTTGTTGAGAAGATTTGATTTTCTCACCAGCTTCTTCAAGCCAGGACTTGATATGATCAATCATCTGTTCCATTTATCTCACCCGTTCATTCTCAAAGTTTTGTTTGGATTTTTTTTTGCTTGCTGCACTGTACGATATAAAGAATAACCGGAAGCTTTTTCAAATTCCCGTCCCAATCGTTTTTCCTCACCAATGGATTTGACAACAGTTTTAAACTGCTGATAAGTCTTCAAAAAAGCTTCATTGTTTATCCCTTTTTCATTCGCACGTTCCAGATCTTCCCACATCTTCATTACAATGACCATTTCGTCTGTTGTCCAATCTAAATCAAGTGGATACTGATATTCTTGCATCTTCAACTCTCCTATTTCATATTCCTCTTCAGTGTAGCATAGGAAGTGGTAATAAACCAAGAAGTTGTCATATTTTTAAGTTTACATAATAATATTATTGATAATTCTAAAAAACAAAACGCAACTGATTTTTCAGTTGCGTTTCGCCTGTATTATTCAAATCAAATATGGATTGGTAAACCTAATGCTAATTCCGAAGCATCCATGACGATTTCGCCAAGAGATGGATGAGGATGAATCGTCAAGGCGATATCTTCAGCATTCATTCCTGATTCGATTGCTAAAGCTAATTCAGAGACCATATCACTTGCGCCGACTCCACCGATTTGCGCGCCAATAAGCACGTTATCTTCGATCGTCGTGACTAAACGGATGAATCCTTCCGTTTTACCTAGCGATAATGCTCGACCGTTCCCTGAGAATGGAAATTTATATGCTTTCGCTTCGATACCTGCGTCTTTTGCTTCTTTGATTGTCATACCTACAGAAGCCAATTCCGGATCAGTAAAGGCAACTGCTGGCATTGCTTTATAATCTACAGCTACTTTTTTGCCAGAGATTGCTTCAGCAGCGATTTTTGCTTCGTAACTAGCTTTATGCGCTAATGCCGCCCCTGGAACGATATCACCGATGGCATAGATATTAGGTACGTTCGTACGTCCTTGTTTATCTACTGTGATCAATCCACGTTCTCCTACTTCGACACCCGCTTGTTCTAAGCCCATATCATCCGTATTTGGACGACGTCCTACAGTGACCATCACATAGTCAGCAGTAACAGATTCTTCTTTCCCGTCCACTGCATATTTCACTGTCACACTGTCACCGTTATCGACTGCTTCTTTTGCCATCGCATTCGTTACGACTGTTACACCTTTTTTCTTGAAATCATCTTCTACTAATTTTACGAGATCTTTTTCGTAAGTTGGTAAAATTTGTGGTGAGCCTTCAAGAATCGTTACTTCTGCTCCTAAGTTTGCGTACGCTCCGCCCAATTCGGCACCAATCACACCGCCACCGATGATCACAAATTTCTTAGGTACTTCTTTCAATGCTAATCCGCCAGTAGAATCTAACACACGTCCGCCGAATTTAAATCCTGGAATCTCGATTGGACGGGAACCTGTTGCGATGATTGCGTTATTGAACGAATAAGTTTGAGCTGAATCTGGATGAATGACGCGTAGTGTGTGATCATCTACGAAGAACGCTTCGCCTTCGATTGTTTCAACCTTATGTTTTTTTAATAGAAAACCAACACCAGAAGTCAACGTATGGACAACTTTGTTTTCTTTCCATTCTTGTGTTTTCGCAAAATCTAGTTTGACATTTTCGCTAGTTACTCCAAACATTTCGGAATCTAGTGACTCTTGATAATGGTGTCCCGCAGCTATCAATGCTTTTGAAGGAATACAGCCGACGTTCAAACAAACACCGCCAATATATTCTCTTTCAATGATTGCTACTTTTTGTCCCATTTCAGCAGCACGGATGGCAGCTACATAGCCGCCAGGTCCCGCACCGATTACAACTGTATCTAATTCTACAGCAAAATCTCCAACTACCATTTGTTTATCATCCTTCCATCATTAATAGCTCTGGATCAGCTAAAAGACGTTTGATATTGTTCATTGCTTGTTGCGCAGTTGCTCCATCTACGATACGGTGATCAAAACTTAGTGATAGTTTCATCACACGACCGACAACGATTTCGCCTTCAGCGTTTACGATTGGTTGTTGCGCAATCGTTCCTACACCTAAAATAGCTACTTCTGGATAGTTGATGACTGGTGTAAACCAACCGCCACCTACAGATCCGATATTGCTGATCGTAATTGTTCCATTGCGCATATCTTCTGCAGATAGTTTGCCGTCATGAGCTAATTTTGCTTTCTCATTGATTTCATCTGCAATAGCAAACATTCCTTTGCGGTCTGCATCTTTTACATTTGGTACATATAATCCGTGATCCGTATCTGTTGCAATACCGATATTGTAGTAATGTTTATAAACGATTTCTTGGTTTGCATCGTCAATAGATGCATTTAATACTGGGTATTTCTTAACAGTCGCTGTTAAAGCTTTCACGACATATGGCAAGAAAGTAAGTTTCGTACCATTTGCAGCAGCTACTTCTTTGAATCGTTTCCGATTATCCCATAGTTTAGACACTTCTACTTCATCATGCAATGTCACGTGTGGAGCTGTATGCTTACTATTGACCATTGCTTTAGCAATAGCTTTACGTGTTGGTGTCATTGCTACACGCTCTTCCAAATCTCCTAAGTTGGACTTGAATGGTTTTGCTGGTTCAGCGGGTTTGCTTTCTGCTGCAGGAGCTGCTTCTTTCGGAGTTGCCGCTTCTGGCGCTTCTGATTTCGCTGGTGCGCTGCTTGGAGCTCCTGCCAAGAAGTTTTCGATGTCCTCTTTTGTTACTCTGCCACCTTTTCCAGTTGCAGTTACTTGTGAGATATCTACATCTTTTTCACGGGCAAATTGACGAACAGATGGCATAGCCAATACACGTTTATTTGGATCGGCAGCTTCAACGACACTTGCTGAACCTGATGTTTCCACTTTTTCTTTTGGTGCTTCAGCTGATGGCGCACTAGTTGACGGTGCACTATTGTGTCCAGGAGCATCGATTTCTACTAATACATCCCCAACATTTGCTACAGTGCCTTCTGGAACAATCACGTTTTTAACTGTCCCTGTGACAGGTGACGGAATTTCTTCTACTGATTTGTCATTTTGAACTTCTAGTAACGTATCATCTTCATTGATCGTATCTCCTGGTTTGACGAACCATTTGACGATTTCACCTTCTGCGATTCCTTCACCGATATCCGGTAACTTAAATTGGAAGACTCCTTCGCTTGACGATCCAGCTGATTCTGTATCAACAGTGGGTTCAGCAGCCGGTTTAGCTGGAGTTTGGGATTCTGCGGCTACACCACTGTCCCCTTCATTGTCTTCGTGTCCTGGTGCATCGATTTCTACTAATACATCCCCAACATTTGCTACGGTACCTTCTGGAACAATCACATTTTTAACCGTTCCTGTAACAGGTGACGGGATTTCTTCTACTGATTTGTCATTTTGAACTTCTAGTAATGTATCATCTTCATTGATCGTATCTCCTGGTTTGACGAACCATTTGACGATTTCACCTTCTGCGATTCCTTCACCGATATCCGGCAATTTAAATTGATAAGCCATGACTTTGTTTCGTCCCTTCTTTTCTTAAAATTCCGCGATTTCTTTTACTTTGTCTTCGATATCTTTTGCATTTGGCAACCAGACATTTTCTGCTTGTCCAAATGGGAAGACTGTATCAGGTGCAGAAACTCGTCCGATTGGGGCTTCTAATGAAAGGATAGCGCGTTCTGAGATCTCAGAAACTACTTGCGCGGCAACGCCCGCTTGTCGTTGTGCTTCTTGGACAACAACTACGCGACCAGTTTTTTCCACGGATTGAATGATCGTTTCTACATCTAATGGCGCAACTGTACGAAGATCAATGATTTCAACAGATATATTTTCTTTTGCAAGATTGTCTGCTGCTTTGATTGCTTCACGCACCATTGCTCCGTATGTGATAATAGATACATCTGTTCCCTCACGAGTAACTGCTGCTTTATCCAAAGGAACTTCGTAAGCTTCATCCGGCACTTCTTCTCGGAATGAGCGATATAGTTTCATGTGTTCTAGGAAAACAACCGGATCGTTACTTCTAATAGAAGAAATCAATAGTCCTTTTGCATCATAAGGGTTGGAAGGAATCACTACTCGAATACCAGGAGACTGAGCGATCAAACCTTCTAAATTATCCGAATGCAATTCTGGTGTATGAACACCGCCACCAAATGGCGAACGAATTGTGATGGGTAGATTTCTAGTGCCGCTCATTCGATATCTTGTACGAGCCATTTGAGCTACTACTTCGTCCATTGCTTCGAAAATAAAACCAAAGAATTGGATTTCAGGAACTGGACGAAATCCTTCTAACGCAAGACCGAAACTCAATCCTGCGATTCCAGATTCAGCTAAAGGAGTATCGAATACTCGGTCTTCTCCGAACTTTTCCTGCAATCCTTCAGTTGCCCGGAAAACTCCTCCGTTTTTCCCAACATCTTCACCAAAAACAACGACATTCTCGTCATTTTCTAGTTCAAGTGCTAAGGCATCTGTGATTGCTTGGATCATTGTTTTTTGTGCCATGATTATTTCGACTCCTTCGCTTCATAAATTGCAATTTGTTCTTTGATTGATTGTGGAGATACTTCGAACATGTTTTTCAAGAAATCTGAAACCTTCTGTTTTGGTACTTTGTCGGCTTCAGCAATAGCTGCTTTGATTTCTTCTTTAGTTGCTTCGATGACTTGTTCTTCTTTTTCTTCAGACCAAAGTCCTTTTTCCGTCAAATATTTACGGAAGCGGATCAATGGATCTTTTTTCTGCCAATCGTCATCTGTGTCTTTTGTACGGTAGCGGGTTGGATCGTCACCAGATAGTGTATGTGGTCCATAACGATAAGTCAGTGTTTCGATTAGGACTGGTCCATTTCCACTGATTGCCCATTCCCGTGCCATTTTAGATACAGTATATACTGCAAGCGGATCCATTCCATCGACTTGAATACCAGGAATCCCAGCTGCGACAGCTTTTTGTGCAAGTGTTTTTGCTGCAGTTTGTTTTTCACGAGGTGTAGAGATCGCATACCCGTTGTTTTGGATATAAAATACGGCATTTGCATGGTAAGCGCCAGCGAAATTGATTGCTTCGTAAAAATCACCTTGTGATGAACCGCCATCACCAGTATAAGTGAAGACGACATTTTTCTTGTTTCGTTTCTTCAAACCTAATGCAACACCGGCTGCTTGTACATATTGTGCACCGATGATGATTTGTGGTGGTAGAGCTTTCAATTCTTCCGGATAAGAATTACCTGCAGCATGTCCTCTAGACCATAAAAAAGCTTGAGATAAAGGTAAACCATGTTTTACTAGTTGAGGTACATCCCGATAACCTGGAAGAAGAACATCTTCTTTATCAAATGCGTAAGCACTAGCCAGCTGACTTGCCTCTTGTCCAGCAGTTGGTGCAAAAAAGCCTAGGCGTCCTTGGCGGTTCAGCGCTGTTGAACGTTGGTCTAATACACGAGACCATACCATATGAGTCATTAATTCAACGAGTTCATCATCGGATAAATCAGGTACTAAATCTTTGTTAACTACGTTTCCATCTTGATCAAGTGCTTGATATACTGGGAAATCTGCATTGACTTCATCTAGCAGTGCTTGGAAGTCGATCGGTGCTTTTTTGTTTGCCATTTGTCACACATTCCTCTCTCATCTATAAGAAAATCTCTTCATTCTGCGATTGAAACAGTGAATAAAACTGTATCACTATTTAACCGTCTTCATTAATAAATTATCATGGATTTATGAGAAATACAAGCTAAAAGCACAAATTTTCACGATGAAAGGAAATTATGCCAATCCGCATATTAACAGCATTAGTGAATATAATCACAATAAGGAAAGCGTTTTATATTTCATCTGCATTTTTTCTATTTTCTAATCAAACTTACAACCATCTGTTTCTATTTAGAAACGTTGGTGTTATACAGTTTTGTTGCAAATATTTATTTTATTTACACATCGTGAACGGACGTACAAATAATGGTTTTTTCTTAGTTTCTTTATATCGTATTCTTTTTCCGAAAAAAAAGAAACAGCTTGAAATTTAAATCCAAGCTGTTATATTCTTTAATCTATTTACTTTGTTAAATTATTCTGTTAACCACTTTTCTAGAATTTTCATCTTTGAATAAAACAACGGTATTTGGGTTTCATCCAGCCTACTGTAATTGATTCTGATTCCATTTATATCTTGCCCAAAAAGTAGACTTGGTGCAATTCCAAGACCCATATCTACTACTTTTTCTGCTAGTTCGGGGTCTAGTTTTTTCCCATCCCAAGTAATCCAGGCATAGTAACCACCTAAAATTGAATGAAGCTTGAAAAACGATTGTGAATCTCCCCAAGCGCTTATCAGTCGGCTTTTTTCTTTCAACTTTTTTCTTACATCTTGCATTTTCAAATCAATTGCTTCATTAAATACATTAGCCACTGTGATTTGTGTAAGGATATTCATCGAAAACTCCATCATTTCTTGCGCTTGAGCTAGTTGCGAGATAAAAGTCTCAGGTCCTATCACCCAACCGATTTTCGTTGTTTTTCCTAAAACCCTAGATAACGAACCGACGTATAACACATTATCCGGATCAATCGTTCGTATAGGAAGGACTTCTTCTTGATTTAGAAATGAAAGATCCGTAAATACATCGTCTTCAATAATTGGAAGCCGATACTGTCGACACAATTCTACTAGCTTTTCTCGTCGTTTTTGACTCATCACTTTTCCTGTAGGGTTTTGAAAATTCGGGTTGATAAGCACTGCTTTCAATTTATTTTTATGGATCGATTCTTTCAGTTTTTCTAAGTCGATCCCTTCTTCATCCATCGGTATCCCAAATAAACGCGTTCCTGAAGCTTTGAAAAGAGGTAATCGATAAAAAAAAGAAGGTGACTCTACAGCTATCCCCTCTCCAGCTGAAAGAATCGTTTGTAAAATCAAAAAGATTGCTTGCTGACCGCCACCAGTCACAAGAAGCTGGTTGGGGGAAAATGCCAATTCAAATTTACTTTCCAAATACCGTTTGATTTTGTTACGTAACGGAGTATAGCCTAAAAGATCCATTTCTTTTTCTTCCGCTAAGATTTCTTCAAGAGAATAAGAAGGAAACTCAAAATTCGGCAAAAGCTCATCTGGCATCTCGCTAGCGTATAAATCAAGAAACGATGTTTTTTGGATCTGCTTTGCTTCTCTTATTTTTTGCTCATACCAGTCCATCTGCTCATAACGAGGAGAGATCATTTGCCGCCAATCGATTCTTGGAACAGCGAATTTCCCCCATTCAGTCTGATTAACAAACCATCCGCTGCCACGTTTGCTCGTTAGTACCCCAAGCTCCCTAAGCTCTTCCAATGCATGGACAACGGTGGAACGATTCACACCAAAAAGTTGCCCTAGTTTTCGTTCTGATTCAAGTTGACTTCCAGGATTGATCCTTCCGTTTTCGATTTCTCTCATAATCTGTTCCATGATTTGACGATAAATCGGTCCTTGTTTTTTCTCTACTTTTTCCCACATAAGCTTCTCTTTTCTATTGTCTATTTTTTCTTTTGATTTTACCGAATTTACGAGAAAAAAGAAAAACTTTTTTTGCAAAACATAAGGGACTGTGACAAAAGTCTTATCACAGTCCCTTATTCTGAATAATGATGTTCAAAAGCTTGTATCTGCGATAATAAGTCCAGCCAAACAAAACATATAAAGAACTATTTTTGTTTGGCTGTTCTTATTACTTAATGCAGGACAACTTTTTCACAACATCCTAATATTTTATTTATTTTTTAGATTGTGTCTCCATTAAAAATCGAATTTTTCACGATGACATAGTCAACTTTTCGAATGGCTTCCAGATCTCTTCCTCCAGCATAAGAAATAGATGATTGAAGGTCTTGTTGCATTTCCACTAGTGTATCTTTCAAAGATCCTTTATGCTGGATCCAGATTTTCTTTCCTTCAACATTTCGTTTTTCGCCTTTTTGGAATTCTGAAGCAGAACCAAAGTATTCTTTATACACGATTCCATTTTCGACTTTTGTTTCGCCAGGAGATTCCTCGTGACCGGCAAACAATGAACCAATCATGACCATTGTCGCACCAAAACGGACAGATTTTGCAATATCGCCATGTGTTCTGATCCCACCGTCAGCGATGATCGGCTTGCGAGCTGCTTTCGCACACCATCTAAGAGCTGCCAGTTGCCAGCCTCCAGTCCCAAAGCCTGTCTTGATTTTTGTAATACATACTTTTCCTGGACCAATCCCGACTTTTGTTGCATCTGCGCCCGCATTTTCCAATTCACGGACGGCTTCCGGTGTACCAACATTACCGGCAATCACAAAAGTTTCAGGCAAATATTTTTTAATATGCTGAATCATATCAATAACTGAGTTAGCATGTCCATGTGCGATGTCGATAGTGATATAATCAGGATTTAGCGATTCTTCTGCCAACTTCTCTATAAAGGAATATTCCTCTTTCTTGACGCCAACACTGATTGAGGTAATCAATCCACGCTTTTTCATTTTTTTGATAAACGGAATTCGAGCTGCTTCATCAAACCGATGCATGATATAGAAATAACCATTTTCCGCTAAGAATTCTGCGATTGTTTCATCAATAATCGTCTGCATGTTGGCAGGCACTACTGGCATTTTGAATGTATGTTTACCTAATGTGACCGTTGTATCACATTCAGAACGGCTATTTACGATACATTTATTAGGAATTAATTGAATATCTTCGTAATCAAATACTTTCATTACATTATCCTCCTGATGTTCACATCCAGCAAAACACGAACATTATTAATTTAATCAAGGCTTTTTTTAGCGCCCTATGTAATTTAACTCAATTAAGCAAAAAAATCAAGAGCAAAAAGAGAATTTATACGAATGGTAAAAAAACATATATTATTTTTAGTCTATACAAACGAAACAATGAATGTTCGCTTTTAGCAAAAAAAAGACTGTGACAAATGTCTTGTCACAGTCTTTTTTCTGAATAACCGGCGTTCTCCTACGTTGTTCGTTTTTTCTTATTATACAAGTCTAACACAACGGCTAAAAGCAAGATCAATCCTTTGATTGCCTGCTGCCAGTCTACCCCGACGCCTAAAATCGACATGCCATTGTTCAATACACCCATGACCAAGCCACCGACAATCGCACCCATGATTGTTCCAATGCCGCCGGAAGTCGAAGCACCACCAAAATATACTGCCGCCATTGCATCCAGTTCCATCGATGTACCTGCTTGAGGTGTTGCCGCATTCAATCGAGCAGCTAAAACTAATCCAGCTAAAGCTGCCATGACTCCCATGTTGACGAATACCCAGAACGTGATTCGCTTTGTTTTGATCCCTGATAGTTCAGCCGCTTTTCGATTTCCGCCCGTCGCATAAATCTGTCGACCTGCTACTGTTTTATTTGTCAAAAACCCATATGCTGCAACGATCAAACCAAGAATGATCAAAATAATCGGATACCCTTGATAAGAGGCAAAGATATAAGTTATTCCTAGTACAACGACTGCTGTAAATACCGCCTTTACCAAGAAAGCTGCTGGAGATTCCACTTCAAATAAATGATTTTTCCGACGATTTCTTGTTCGCCATTGACCAACAACTAACACGATCGTGATGATCATTCCTAAAATCAATGTCAAGAAGTGAAGGCTGCTTCCTTCGCTTAAGTCTGGTAAATAACCCGTAGACATTTTTTGGAAAACAGCTGGAAAAGGTGCTAGAGATTGGCCTCCTAGAACAACTTGTGTCAGTCCACGAAACATCAGCAATCCTGCTAAAGTCACGATAAACGCCGGTATCCCTGCATAAGCTACCCAAAAACCTTGCCATGCGCCGATCAGCCCGCCTACTGCAAGACATGCGATAACTGTCATCCACGGGTTCATTTGGCGATTGACCATCATCATGCCCGCAATTGCACCAACAAACGCCATCACTGACCCTACCGACAAATCCACATGACCTAAGAGCACAACTAATAACATCCCTACAGCTAGTACTAATATATGGCTATTTTGCAGAACAAGGTTAGTTATATTCAATGGACGCCAGAAAATACCATCCGTCATCAATTGAAACGCAATAAGTAGTCCCGCTAAAATGATCACCATGCTGTAGCGACCAAAAAGATCAGCTGCTCTACTTTTCAAATTTAGTTTTTTCTCTTTTTTATCCGTAAGATTTTTTGCCTGTTCCAACTTAACCCACCTCTTCTTTCGTCATTAATTTCATCAAGACTTCCTGATCTGCATCTTCTCGCGAGACTTCTCCTGTAATACGTCCTTCGTTCATCGTATAGATTCGATCACACATCCCTAATATTTCAGGAAGTTCAGAAGAGATAAGACAGACAGCTTTGCCATTTGCTGCCATTTCTTCGATAATCGTGTAGATCTCATATTTTGCCCCAACATCTATCCCACGGGTTGGCTCATCCAAAAAAAGAATATCGGGTTGTGTCATCAGCCACTTGGATAAAACGACTTTTTGCTGATTCCCACCACTAAGACTACTGACAATTTGATGGATGGAGTTTGTTTTTATACGCATCTTTTTCCGGAAATTTTCTGCCTCAGTTACTTCTTTTTCTTTATCTAATACTCCTTTTTGACTTATTTTATCCAAACTGCTCAGCGTCACGTTTTCCCGAATATCCATCAGCAGATTCAGTCCTAAAGATTTTCGGTCCTCCGAGACATAAGCGAGTCCGTTTGCAATGGCTGAAGGAACGGTCTTAACTGATATCTCTGCCCCTTCCTTTAATATACGTCCGGATATCTTGCTTCCATAAGAATGTCCAAATAGACTCATAGCGAATTCAGTTCTGCCCGCTCCCATCAGTCCAGCTATTCCTACAATCTCTCCTTTTTTCAAATGCAAGTTGATGTGGTCATTTATGATTCGCTCATGATCAAGAGGGTGATAGACCGTCCAGTCTTCTACTTTAAAATAAACTTCTCCAATATCCGGTTTTCTTTCAGGATAACGATCAACTAAATCTCTGCCCACCATCCCGCGAATAATATGCTCTTCGCTGATCATTTCATTTTCTAGTGTCTCAATCGTCTGTCCATCCCGTAAAATGGTGATTCGATCTGCGATATCCACGATTTCATTCAGCTTATGTGAAATAATGATGGAGGTTACACCTTGCTCTTTCAACTCTCGGATCAATCTCAGCAAATTCGCGCTTTCTTCTTCATTCAATGCAGCGGTAGGCTCATCCAAAATCAACAGACGGACGGATTTTGATAATGCTTTAGCTATTTCAACTAATTGCTGTTGCCCTACGCCAATCTGGGATACTAGAAGATTCGGGTCGATAGACAAACCGACTTTATTCAGCAGTTCATACGTTTTCTTTTCTGTCAGTTCCCAATCAATCACGCCTCTTTCTGCTTGTTCATTTCCGAGAAAAATATTCTCTTTTATTGAAAGATAAGGACTTAGTGCTAATTCTTGATGAATGATGACGATGCCTTTTTCTTCACTATCTTTCAAATCTTTAAATTGACACAGCTTTCCATCATAAAAGATTTCCCCGTCATAGGAGCCATATGGATACAAGCCGCTCAAGACATTCATCAATGTTGATTTTCCCGCTCCGTTTTCTCCGCACAATGCATGGATTTCCCCACGTTCAATCATCAGATTCACGCAATCTAACGCTCGGATTCCAGAAAATTTTTTGGTGATATCTGCCATTTTTAAAATACAATCCGCCATAATTCTTATCCTCTCTCTGACTTAGATCTCTTTAGTTCCTTGTTTGGTTCCTCTTAATTTTTCAGATCGGATTCTTTATAATAATCGGTGTCGATCAGCTCTGCTTGATAATTATCTTTATCGACAGATACTGTATTTGCTAAATACGTAGGGACAGTTTTCACCCCATTATCATAAGTTTCAGTATCGTTGACCGGGACCTCTTCTCCATCACTGATTGCTTTGATCATTTCAATCGTATTTTTTGCTAAGATACGTGTGTCTTTAAAGATCGTTTGTGTTTGTTCCCCGGCAATGATCGATTTAACGCCAGCAACTGTCGCATCTTGTCCAGTAATCACAGGTAAAGGTTTACTTTCACTCCCATACCCCACGCCTTTTAATGACGAAATGATCCCTAAACTTATTGGATCATATGGCGACAAAACAGCATCCAATGTTTGGTCAGTATAATTTGCGCTTAACAGATTATCCATCCTTGCTTGCGCCGTAGAACCATCCCAGCGAAGCGTAGCGATTTGACTGAAACTCGTCTGTCCAGATGGCACAACCAACTGACCGTTGTCCATATATGGTTGTAAAACAGACATCACTCCGTTGTAATTAATTAGTGCATTGTTGTCGTCAGGCGAGCCACCAAATAATTCAATCGTGAATGGTCCTTTTCCTTCTTTCAATCCTAAGTGCTCTTCAATATAAGCTGCTTGCGATACACCTACTCCAAAATTATCAAAAGTCGCGTAATAATCGACATTTTCTGAATTCATCAGTAAACGATCATAGGCGATCACCTTGATATCTGCTTCTTTTGCTTTAGCTAACACATCAGTTAAAGCCGAACCATCGATAGAAGCAATCACAAGTGTATCTACCCCTTTTGTAATCATATTTTCGATTTGTGCTACTTGATTTTCTACTTTATCTTCTCCATATTGAAGATCTGTTTTATAACCCAGTTTTTCTAATTCCGAGACCATGTTGTTCCCATCAGCGATCCATCTTTCTGCTGATTTGGTCGGCATAGCGATTCCTACATACCCCGTACTATCATCTGCAGATCCTGAATTGCCACACGCACTTAATAGAATGCTTGCGGTCAAAATAGCGATACTCCCAACAATCTTTCTAAATTTGTTTTTCATTTTTTATCCCCCATTTCAATTGATACACCGAGTATAGCTAATAAAGAAAGCGTTAACATTGATTTTTTTATGGGATTTACTTTAAATTTTTTAGGTGTACTTTTTTTGTCTTGGATTTTTTTAAGTTTCTTGGATTTTTTTCGATTGATTCCTTTTGACTTTGATTTTCCCTTTTATCTGATAAGATAGTACTAACAAATCCAGATGGAGTGATTTAAAGTGAAACGTGTTTTATTTTTTTTAGCCCTTGTTGTAATCGCTTACCAAATGATGGGGTGTACACCTAATACAAAGGAAGCACCTGACCCACTAGTCGTTGGTTTTTCGCAATCAGGAACGGAGAGTAGCTGGCGGAAAAAGCATACTGAATCAATTATCACTGCGCTTGAAAAAGAAGATTACCAAGTTCTCTACCGAAATGGCTACATGAATCAGGAACGGCAAATCCAAGATATACGGACGTTCATTGCCTATAAAGTGGATATGATCATTTTTACTCCTTTGCAAGAATCCGGGTGGGACTCTGTATTAAAAGAAGCAAAGCGAGCAGGGATCCCTGTCATACTTGTCGACAGACATATTCAAACGAATGATCCCGAGCTTTTCGTCACCCACATTGGCCCCAGTTTCAAAGCAGAAGGAAATCGGGCGGGTTTATTTGTCAGCAATCACTTCACAAATTCAAAGAAACAGGAAATCAGAATCCTAGAACTTGCTGGTTCAGAGAACTCCACACCGACCAAGCTACGCTCCGAAGGATTTTTGGAATCAATCAATCGTAAACCAACCCTAAAAAAAGATGGAACCATCGACCATAAACCTCCGATGACTATTGTTCACCGAATTGTCGGTGATTTTATTCGGATGAAAGGAAAAGACCAGATGAAACGATATTTAGAAACAAATGATTTATCCGAAATCGATGTATTATACAGCCATAGTGATGAAATGACTCACGGTGCTTTAGCTGCGATAAAAGAAACATCAATCAAACCTGGAGAAGATTTGATCATTGTAACGATTGATGGACAAGAAGATATGATCGAGAAGCTACGCTCAGGAATCGTCAATTGTGTAGTCGAGTGTAAACCTGATGTCGGCTGGTATATAGCCAATACCGTTACTCGTTATTTTGGAAATATTCAAACAGGAAAAACATTACCTAAAGATATTTTTATTTCCGAGACTGTCTTTTCCCAGCAGAATATAGCTAACATCCCAACCAGAAATTATTGACTGGAGAAGTATCATGACAAAAAATTTAAGCATAAAACAGATTTTTGCCCAAGCAAACAAAGCCATGCTTCTATTTGCTGTTATCCCTTTGCTACTGAGCATACTGTTATATTCGCAACAGCTTTTGATTTATCAACAGACGATCGCAAATATCCAAAAAGCAGATGCAATTGCTTTGAAGGTTGATCAAAAAGTTTTGGAAAGTATGTGGGACTTGATTTCTGGCCAAGTAACCGTAGATGAGTTCAATGAGGAAAATATCCTAGAAGAACTTAGGAATGATATTCGAGAGATCAAAAATAATACAAATACACTTAAAGAAATTAGTACGTTAGATGTATCGCTACGTACGATCGATACACTGGAAGATTATCAAAACGAGCTGATCAATAATATCTTGGCAAAAGATTTTATGGATACCAATGAAGAGATCATCAATCAGGTAGATTCTGTCACTCAACTGCTGTCAGATATCTTACAAGATTTTGTTCGTGTGGAGATCGACTTAGCAAGCAAAAAAAATACGACACTTGTCCGCTCGCTCATTCTATTAACAATAGTGGAACTTGGAGTTCTTAGTACCATTTTTTTCTATGCGAAAAAGAATCGTCGCTTTTTAGAGAGAAAGGTCCAAGAACCGATCAATCAGCTGATCGAGATGTCAGAACAACTTTCTTCAGGGAACCTTGGCTTTCGTTTAACCCTGCCGGAAACACTGGAATTACAAACACTTACCGCTAGCATGAATAAAATGGCGGAAGATCTAAACCAGTCTTTACGGGAGAACGCTTTGAAACAATACCATTTAGCACAAAGTGAAGTTCGTGTATTGCAAGCTCAGATTACTCCCCATTTTATTTATAACAGTTTGGATGCCATTATTTCTTTGATCGAACAAGACTGCTTTGAAGAAGCTCTGACTATGACCCATGCACTTTCCGGCTTTTTTCGTACGTCTTTAAGCAAAGGACAAGACTGGATTCCTCTTGAAAAAGAAATTAGCCATATCAATGATTATCTAGTCATCTTAAAAATAAGATACGGCCATATGCTTGACTATAAGATCGATATACCAGAAACACTTTTTCCTGTTTCTATTTTAAAAATGATCTTGCAGCCATTGATTGAAAATGCTGTGTACCATGGAACGAAGTACGTCCGTCACAAAGGATTTATTCGTATTACCGCATGCAAAATCGATGAGATGATCCAATTCAAAGTCATAGACAACGGGATTGGAATCCCTGCAGAAAAACTGGCAGAAATACGTAAAGAGTTAGCCAAAGGGATCGATTCAGATTTCAGTATCGGCTACGGACTTTACAACGTAAACAAGCGTCTCCTTCTTTATTACGGAAATGATCAAAAACCTATCACGATTGACAGCAAATACCGAGAAGGAACAACTGTCACACTGATGATCCCTCTATCTCCCAAAACAATTGGAGGAAACAAACATGTATAAAGTTTTTATCATCGAAGACGAATACCTCATTCGCAATAACTTGCGGGAACAAATAACTGTCCTTGGTTCTTATTATCCAATCACTTATGTCGGCGAAGCTGGAGATGGTGAGATGGCACTGTCTTCAATTATCGACTTACAGCCCGACATCATTCTGACTGATATCCAAATGCCTTTCATGGACGGGTTGACTTTTTCAAAAGAAGCAAGGAAACTACTTCCTTGGACTCGTCTCATATTTATTAGTGGATTCGACGATTTCGATTATATGAAAGGAGCAATCCAGGTACAGGCAGATGATTATCTGCTTAAACCGATTAAAAGTAACGAATTGAAACAAGCAATAGAAAAAGCAGTAACTACTTTAGATTTGCAGCAAAAAGAAACGCACACTTCTTCTGATCTTGTTTTCGAATTGAAAAAAAATCATTTCTTGAACGGTTTGTTCAAAGGCTCACTTACGATCAGTGAAACATTGAAACTTGCTGAATCTTTCAATCGCTCTTTAGCAGGGAAAAAAATGACCGTATTATTAGCAGCAAACCAAGTTAGTACAGACTTTGAAGATTACGCTCATCTCAGTGATTATTTAAAGTTTTTATTTAGGGAGAATCAACAAGTGATCTTCTCTGCTGTTTCCTCTCGATTCATCAAATTTTTAATAGTTGATTCTCTTGAAGAAAATGTGATCGAGACCAGTTATCAGGTAGCCCAAACGTTGGTCCATGAATTAGAAAAGGGACAAAAAAATAATTTTTCTGTCGCCATTGGTCCTGTCGCAGAAAGAATCAGCGAATTACCTGCATCTTTTGAGATCACGCAGATGATACTTGAAACCGCCAGTTCCCTTAAAGAACAAATTATCAGCTATGAGGATTTGATTCAAGAAGCGAAACTTCCAGTTGATTCTGTCTTTTACTTTGACCTCTCACTTGATTTGTCTTCATTATCGAAAAACGAAGTATCTAAGTACATCGAACACTTGACGAAACCACAAGGCACACCAACTCGAACACGATTATATCGTTTATTTGTCTTGACTAAGCTACTCCAGCATGTCTGCCTGAAAGAAAAGAAAATCCCGCAAGAAATGGTTCATTGCACATCCACCAGTCAACGCTTAGCAATCAGCGCCGACGACTCGCTTTACCGTTCGACAGTTTATATGTTCATTTCTTTCTTAACTGCTCTGCCCTCACAGCCTTCAAGGAACAAATATCAGCCAATTTTGAACCATGCATTGGATTTTATCAAAGAAAATTTTACCGATCCAGATATGTCCTTAACTTGGGTCGCTCAACAAGTTGCATTAAGTCCCTCTCATTTCAGTACGATTTTTTCTCAATCGTTTAACCAAACATTCATCGATTATCTGACAGAACAAAGAATCGAATTAGCAAAAAAATTATTGCAGCAATCAGACTATCGTATTTCAGATATTGCTTTTGAAATTGGTTATAATGACCCTAACTATTTCAGTTATTTATTTAAGAAAAAACAAGGGATTTCTCCAAAAGAATATCGGACACAACTTTTCCTTAAAAACAAAAATAACCAACAAACGAAATCCGTACAATGATACTCTTTCCATTTGCAATTAAAAAAGACAGAATATCTCGAAGCCGAAAACAGCTTTCAAGTTATTCTGTCTTTTTAATTTATAGCCCTTTTGACCTGCTTATGACAATCTTTAAGGTAAAATGTTTCCAGCAGCACGGTACAATTCGTACCAATCTTCCCGAGACATATTAATTTCTGAAGCTTGAGCGATTTCCTTGATTCGCCCTACGTTCATCGTACCGGCGATCACTTGCATATTGGCTGGATGGCGCAAAATCCAAGCAGAAGCCAAGCCAGTTGGTGTCGTTTGATATTTAGCTGCTAGTTCTTCTAATGTTTGGTTTAATTCAGGGAATTTTTCGTTCCCGATAAATACACCTTCAAAAAATCCATACTGGTATGGTGACCATGCTTGGATCGTCATATCATGCAATCGGGAATAATCAAGTACACTACCGTCATGATCGATACTTGCTTCATCTGTCATATTGACATGAATCCCTTGATCGATCATTCCAGTATGTTTCAAGCCAAATTGGAGCTGATTAGCTACTAATGGTTGACGAACATATTTTTTCAGCAATTCGATCTGCATTGGTTTTTGATTGCTGACGCCAAAATAACGAACTTTTCCTGACCGTTCCAATTCATCAAACGCTTCAGCTACTTCCTCTGGTTCTACCAATGTATCTGGACGATGAAGAAGTAAAGCATCCACATAATCCATTTTCAGACGGGTCAAACTTTTTTCCACAGATTCAATGATATGTTTTTTAGAAAAATCAAACATCACACCTGGAACGATTCCACATTTTGTTTGAATAAAAAGATCTTCTCGTTTGATTGATGTTTTTGCTAGAGCATCTGCAAAGATTTCTTCACATTCACCGTTTCCATAAATATCTGCATGGTCAAAAAAATCAATGCCGTTTTCATAAGCTGTCTCAATCACTTTTACTGGATCTTCCGCATTATTGATACGCATACAGCCTAAGATCACTGCAGCTGCTTTCTGATCAGAAGTACCTAATTGAATTTTTTTCATCTGAACTCCTCCTTATTTATATACACAACAAAAGTGTACCACACTCTTTATGAAAAGGCTTCACTAAAATCGGCGCTTCCGATTATGTTTGTTGTATTTTTTATAAATGGAAGCAGCTGATTTACTTCACGATCAGTTCGCTATTGGCAGCTTTTTCTCCAATATCTGTACGATAAAATGTTCCATCTGTCGTTTTATCCATTAACGCGGTGTAGATTTTTTCCTGTGCTTCTTTGATCGTCTCACCGTATGCTTCTACTAAATAAAGACGTCCTCCTGCTCCAACTAGTTTGCCGTTATTTGAGGAAACTCCAGCATAGTAAACAGAAAGCTCTTCTTCCGGAAAATCTGGTAGAACCATTCCTGTCTCATATTCTTCGGGGTAACCGGCAGCTGCCACCACAACGCCTACATTGTATCCTTCTTGCTGCCACTTTAACTCTACTGCACGATTCTCTAATAAGTCATCGATTACTTGCGCAAAGTCACTCTTCAACCGAGAAAGAACGACTTGCGTTTCAGGATCACCGAAACGCGCATTGAATTCGATCACTTTTGGTCCTTCCTTCGTAGCAATCAAACCCGCATATAAAACACCCGTGAAAGAGCGTCCTAGTTCTTTCATTCCCAAAGCCGCTGGTTTTAAAACTTCTTCCACAGCTTCTTCAATCATCTTTTTTGGAATTTGCGGTACTGGTGAATAAGCACCCATTCCGCCTGTATTTGGCCCTTTATCGTTATCAAATGCCCGCTTATGATCTTGCGAAATGACCATCGGATACACCTTGGTATCACGGACAAACGCCAAAAGGGAGAATTCTTCTCCTGCCAAAAACTCTTCTACGACGATTTTTTTGCTGCTGTTCCCAAATCGATGCTGGTTCAACATTTGTTCTGCCGCATCCAGCGCTTCCTTCACTGTTGTAGCCACGACTACACCTTTTCCAGCTGCTAAGCCATCTGCTTTCACTACGATTGGCGCACCATTTTCTTTGATATACGCTGCTGCTTTTTCGTAACATTCAAAACTTCTGGATTTAGCTGTCGGGATTTGATAAGTATCCATTAATTGTTTAGCAAAACTTTTCGAACCTTCGATCAGAGCTGCTGCTTTTGTCGGACCGAAGATTTTCAATCCTTCCGCCATAAAATCATCGACGATCCCATTTAACAAAGGAACTTCAGGACCAACGATACTCCAATCAATAGCCTCTTTCTTAACAAAATGGATTAACGCTGAATGATCTCGCTCACTGATAGCGACACAATTGATACCATCTTTTGTCATCCCCGGATTTCCTGGCGCACAATACACCGTATCCACCTTCGGACTGGCTAAAAGTTTTTTACTTATTGCATGTTCACGACCACCTGCACCGATTACCAAAACGTTCATTTATCCGACTCCTCTCTAATGTCTAAAATGCCGAACATCAGTAAAGACCATTGCTAGATCGTATTTATTCGCCATATCAATAGAATCTTGGTCTTTGATGCTTCCTCCTGGCTGAATGATTGCTTTTATACCATGTTTGGCTGCATATTCAACCGAATCATCCATTGGAAAATAAGCATCGCTAGCTAAAACTGCACCTTCCATTTTCTCTTGCGCTTGTTCAATCGCAATTTTTACTGAACCGACTCGATTCATCTGCCCGGCTCCGATTCCTACTGTCTGACGTTCGTTTGCCAGTACGATCGCATTAGATTTCACATGTTTGACAGCTTTCCAAGCAAACGCTAATGCTTTTGCTTCTGCTGGATTCGGCTTACGTTTTGTCACGACTTTCCACTCTTCTTCATTTTCTATTGCCAGATCTTGATCTTGTACAAGAAGTCCACCTAAGACTGAGACCGTTTCTTCTCGCTTTTGATTTTCTTCCTGCGCAAAGTCTACTGTCAGTAATCGGATGTTTTTCTTTTTTTGCAGTAATTCCAAAGCTTCTTGTGTATAAGAAGGGGCAATGATGATTTCTAGAAACAGCTTATGCATCTGTTCTGCTGTTGGCAGATCTACTTCTCGATTCAAAACGATGATCCCACCAAAGATTGAAACAGGATCTGCTTCATACGCTGCTTCCCACGCTTCTAAAATCGTAGATGCTGTCCCAATACCACAAGGATTCATGTGTTTCAAGGCGACTACCGTTGGCTCGTCATATTCCTTCATGATCCGTAGCGCAGCATCTGCATCTCGGATATTATTATAAGAAAGTTCTTTCCCATGGAGTTGTTTTGCTGCTGCGATCGAATATTTTTCCAGAAGAGCGGACTGATAAAAGGCAGCGGCTTGATGGCTGTTTTCACCGTAACGAAGCGTTTGTTTTCGTTCATACGTAAGTGTCAATTTTTCCGGTTCTTTTTCTTCCACCCAATCCGTTAAGTATTGAGCGATCAGTGCATCATATGCCGCAGTATGACGAAAGACTTTTGCCGCTAGTTTTTGTCTGAAAGAAAGTGAAGTATGCCCATACTGACGTAATTCTGAAAGTACTTCTTCATAGTCAGATGGATCAACAACAGAGGTGACAAATTCATGGTTTTTTGCTGCACTACGGAGCATACTAGGACCACCGATATCAATGTTTTCAATAGCTTCTGCTATTTCGACATCTGGTTTCATAATCGTTTCTTTGAAAGGATATAAATTGACACAAACAAAGTCGATTGGTTGGATATTTTCCGTTTCCATTGCCTCCATATGGCTAGGGAGATCGCGTCTTCCTAAAAGACCACCATGGATTTTAGGATGAAGTGTTTTGACACGGCCATCCATCATTTCAGGAAACCCTGTCACTTCTTCGATCGAAAGCGTATTGATCCCAGCTTGATCCAACGCATGCTTTGTTCCTCCTGTTGAAATGATTTCTACTCCTTGTTCAATCAAACCTTGGGCAAATGCTACAATCCCAGTTTTATCTGATACACTGATCAATGCTCTTGTCATTTCAGATAGCCTCCATTTTCAATAATTTCACTAATCACTTCTGGATAGATTCGATGCTCTACTCTATGGATTTTTCCTTCTAAAGAATCGAACGTGTCCTCCTGTTCAATTCTCACTTTTTCCTGCCGGATGATTGGTCCGGTATCTACACCTTGGTCGATATAATGAATTGTGACACCCGTTTCTTTTACTCCAGCTTCAAATGCATCACGAATGCCATGCAAACCAGGGAATGCAGGTAAAAGAGATGGATGGATATTGATGATTCTTTTATCATAATTTTCCAGCAATACTGGTCCAATGATTCGCATGTATCCAGCTAATACAATCAAATCGATCTTTTTTTCTTTCAATTTATGCAAAATTGCTTCTTCATACTCTTTTTTTGAATCAAATTCTTTAGGTGAAAAACAATCTGCCGGTACACTCAACGCAGTTGCACGTTTCAAAACATATGCTTCAGGCTGATCACAAAACAACCAGTCAATCGAAGCTTCCAATTCTTTTTTCGATAGATAATCGGCTAGCGCTTGAAAGTTGCTTCCGTTTCCAGAAGCAAAAACAGCGATTCTCATCGTTCTTCTCCTATAAACACCACACGATGTTTTTCTTTGGCGATCACTTTCCCGATTTCATAAACTTTTTCGCCAGCTTGCTCAATTTCGTGTACTATTTCTTTTACTTTCGATTCTTCGACTGCCAGGACCATGCCGATGCCCATATTGAAGATTTCATACATCTCCATCTCAGGAATTTCACCATATTTTTGTAAACAGCCGAATATTGGAAGAATCGGCCATGAGCCAAGTTTGATTTGTGCAGCCATAGATTCTGGTAACATTCGCGGGATATTTTCTACAAACCCTCCACCAGTGATATGTGCAGCTCCTTTTATTTTCTTTTCTTTGATCAGCGGAAGCAAGGAAGAAACATAGATTTTCGTTGGCTCAAGCAATTCTTCGCCAAGTGTTTTTTTCAATTCTGGCAGTTTTGATGATAAAGAAAACTGCTGCTGCTCAAAGAAAATTTTGCGAACAAGAGAGTACCCATTTGAATGGATCCCGCTAGATGCTATTCCAAGCAACACATCTCCTGGGTTGATCGTTTCTCCTGTCAATAATTGAGATTTTTCAGCTATCCCTACAGCAAATCCGGCTAGATCATAATCATTACCTGAGTACATACCAGGCATTTCAGCTGTTTCTCCGCCAATCAGCGCCATATTTCCTTGAACACATCCATCTGCTACACCTTTTACTACATTTTCCAAACGTATCGGATCATTTTTCCCCGTTGCTAAGTAGTCTAAGAAATATAACGGCTCTGCGCCTTGTGCTAAGATATCATTGACACACATCGCTGCGCAGTCGATCCCGATTGTATCGTGTTTGTCTGCTTCGATTGCCACTGCTAATTTCGTCCCCACACCATCGGTCCCCGAGACAAGGACTGGCTCTTTTAATTGAAAGACCGATAAATCAAAACAACCGCCGAATCCTCCTATAGCGCCCATCATACCTAAACGTTCCGTTTTTTTGACATGCTTCTTGATCCGTTCTACTACTTCATATCCAGCTTCGACATCTACGCCAGCTTTTGCGTATGCATTTGCCATTGAATTCATATACTCCCTTCTTGGTCTGCTTTTAAAAGAACGATACTTTTTCTTTTAGCGATTCCTGATACTTTTCTTCATAGTCATATAACGGCGTTGGATAATCTCCGTTGAAATAAGCCATACACAATCCTGAATACGGGCCATCCTTTTTCAGTCCAATCGATTCGATCAGACCCTCTTCACTTAAAAATCCTAAAGAATCTGCACCGATACATTCTTTGATTTCATCAATCGTGTGATTTGCCGCAATGAGTTCTTTACGCGTTTGAATATCAATCCCGTAAAAACATGGATATTTCAAAGGAGGAGAAGCAATCCTCACATGGACTTCTTTTGCTCCTGCTTCTTTCAAAAGATGGACGATCCGTCTGCTTGTCGTACCCCGAACAATTGAATCATCGACCATAATCACCTTTTTACCTTCCACTACTCCTCGTACAGCAGATAATTTCATTCGAACACCTTGCTCTCTTAGCTCAGGCGTTGGCTGGATAAATGTTCGGGCAATGTATTGATTTTTTACTAATCCGATTTCATAAGGGATTCCACTAGCTTCCGCATAACCGCTTGCGGCTGACAAAGAAGAATTAGGTACGCCGACGACCATATCTGCTTTTACTGGCGATTCTTTCGCTAAATTCCGTCCCATATTTTTCCGTGCAGTATGCACATTGATCCCTGCGATGTTTGAATCTGGTCTGGCAAAATAGATATATTCCATCGAACAAATGGAAAGCTGCGTATTCTTCGTAAAGCAATCAATCTGGATTCCTTCGTCATTGATGATCACTATCTCTCCAGGCTGGACATCTCTTATAAAACGTGCCCCGATAACTTCTAATGCACAAGTTTCCGAGGCAATCACGTATGCTCCGTTTTTCATTTGCCCAATTGCTAATGGACGAAAACCATTTGGGTCCAAAGCGGCAATCATTGCCGTTTCTGTCATTAATAAATAGGCAAAGCCACCTTTGACTTCATTTAAAGCACTTTTCAATTTATTTAAAAAATCTGTTTCTTCACTTCGTCGGATCAAATGCATCAATATCTCCGTATCGGAGTTAGAATGGAAGATCGCTCCATTTTCTTCTAACTCTTTTCTAAGTGAACGAGCATTGATCAAATTGCCGTTATGCGCTAAGCCGATCGACTGATCATGAAATTTGAATAGAAAAGGCTGAATATTGTCCACACTTCCATTGCCTGCTGTTGCATAACGTACATGTCCGATTGCAGCTTCTCCTGTTAACTGCTGCAGTTTTCTTTGATCTTTGAATACCTCAGAAAGCAGCCCCAGATCTCGATGACCCATAAGCTTTCCTCGATCATTGGACACGATGCCCGCACCTTCTTGTCCTCGATGCTGAAGACTATGGAGCCCGAAGTATGCCACACTAGCGGCATCCGGATGACCCCAAACGCCGAAGATCCCGCATTCTTCATTTAAACTCTTCACTTCATAAGACATACGATTGCATCCTCCCAGCACTTTCTTGCTACTGCAGTTTCTATTTTGATCTGACCGTCAGTTGCTGAAATTTCGATTATCGCTTCATCCGTCACCTTACCTGCTAAAACAGCAGCATCTCCCATCATTTCTTCGAATCGTGTCTTATTTTCCGGTGCGACTGTCAACACAAATCTTGATTGAGTTTCTGCAAATAATTGAGCAGAGGACAATTCAAACTGTACAGATATCCCTAGCTGATGTTTGAAAGCTGATTCTGCCAGTGCAATTGCCAAGCCACCTTCTGAACAGTCATGAGCACTTTCAATCAATCCGTTTTGGATGGCTGTCAATACTAACTCTTGGTTTCTCTTTTCAATGGATAGATCAAAGTTTCGGATCACACCTTCGATTCTTCCAAGCTGCATCTTTTGTAATTCACTGCCATCAAAATCTGCAAACGTCTTACCTAATATATAGATTAGATCCCCTGATTTTTTGAATTCCTGAGTAGTGATATGTTTATGATCCTCAATCAATCCGACCATACCAATCATTGGTGTTGGATAGATTGCTTGACCATCCGTTTCATTATATAAAGAGACATTTCCTGAAATAACAGGAGTTCCTAACGTTTCACACGCAGCAGCAATTCCATCAGCTGAAGTCGATAATTCCCAAAAAACTTCTGGTTTATCAGGAGAACCATAGTTCAGGCAGTCGGTGATCGCCAAGGGCTTGCCACCGCTAGCAATAATATTTCTAGCAGCTTCTGCCACTGCTATTTGTCCTCCGATTTTTGGATCCAAATACAGATAGCGCGCGTTGCAGTCTGTGGTCATAGCTAACGCTTTATTCGTCCCTCTAACCCTCATCACAGCAGCGTCGCTTCCTGGACGGACAACTGTATTGGTTTGTACTTGTGAATCATAAGTTTCATAGATTGAACGTTTCGAAGCAATCGTCGGTTGCTGCAGCAGATCAAGCAATACTTGTCCAGGTTCTTCGATAACTGGCTGATAAGGAGCTAACTGCTGAAATTCTGCGATTCGAGCTGGTTCTTTCATTTCTTTATGATAGACTGGTGCATCTTCAGCTAATGCATCGACTGGCAGATTTGCTACTTCTTCTCCTTGATGATATAGCCGATATTGCCCGTCATCTGTTACTTTCCCGATAGTGACTGCATCTAGATCATACTTCTGAAATAGTTCTTGGATTTTTTCTTCCTCTCCTGATTTGACACAAATCAACATCCGTTCTTGTGATTCCGATAGCATCATTTCATAAGGCGTCATTCCAGTTTCTCTTTGTGGGACTTCATCTAATGTCAATATAAGTCCTGAACCAGCTTTTGAAGCCATTTCCGCACTAGATGAAACAAGTCCTGCTGCTCCCATATCCTGTATACCTATTAGAGAATCCGAATGATGCAAGATTAATTCCAAACACGCTTCAAGCAGCAGCTTTTCCATAAAAGGATCGCCTACTTGTACAGCAGAACGTTGCTGTTCTTCTTCTTGATTAAATTCTTCTGAGGCAAAAGTTGCTCCGTGGATACCGTCGCGACCTGTTTTTGCGCCTACATACATGATCGAATTACCGACGCCAGCGGCTTGCCCTTTCTGGATATGTTTGTGTTCAATCAAACCTACGCACATTGCATTGACTAATGGGTTTCCTTCATAACAAGGATCAAATGCAATTTCGCCGCCTACAGTCGGTATGCCGATACAATTGCCGTATCCGCCGATACCTGCAACTACTTCTTCTAGTAAATATTTCGTTCTTGGATTATCTAATTCGCCGAACCTCAATGAATCTAGCAACGCAATTGGACGAGCCCCCATGCTGAAAATATCTCTGATGATTCCGCCAACTCCTGTCGCAGCTCCTTCATAAGGCTCCACGGCTGAAGGATGATTGTGACTTTCTGCTTTGAAGACAACTGCTAGTCCATCACCGATGTCGACGATGCCTGCGCCTTCTCCAGGGCCTTGCAACACATGAGGTCCACTAGTAGGAAATTTGCGTAGAACCGGTTTAGAATTTTTATAGGAACAATGTTCGCTCCACATAACAGAGAACAGTCCAGTTTCCGTATAATTAGGCATTCTTCCTAAGATATCTTCTTCGATCATTCGATATTCTTCATCAGTCAATCCCCATTCGGCATAGATTCTTTTTTTCTTGATCTCTTCAGCTGTCGGTTCTTTCAATGTTTTCATCTATACGGTCACCTTTCCGAAGTTTTTTAAAATGGAAGCAAAGAACCGTTTCCCATCTTCTGATCCTAGCAAGTCTTCTACTGCACGTTCTGGATGAGGCATCATTCCTAACACATTCCCTGCTTTGTTCGTAATCCCTGCAATGTTTTCCACGCTGCCGTTGATGTTGTCATTATAAGTAAAGGCAATCTGATTATTTTTTTTTAGTTCTTGAAGTGTTTCTTCGTCACAGAAATAATTTCCTTCCCCATGAGCAACTGGAAGATAGATTATTTCGTCGGCTTCATACTCTGAAGTAAAGGCCGTCTTGGAGTTGACTTTCAATGGTACAGTTTTGCAAATAAAATGCAAAGACTCATTTCGTCTCAGTACACCTGGCAAAAGTCCTGCTTCTGTCAATATCTGGAATCCATTGCATGTACCGAATACCGGTTTCCCTTCTTCAGCAAAACGAATCACTTCTTCCATGATTGTAGAAAACCGAGCAATCGCACCGCATCTCAAATAGTCACCATAGGAGAATCCTCCCGGCAGTAAAACCCCATCAAATCCTTCTAAAGAGGACTCATCATGCCGTACAAATTCGGCATCAGCGCCCATGATCTCGCGAACTGCCCATAACATATCTGCGTCACAATTTGAACCTGGAAAAACGATGACCGCAAATTTCATGTTATACTTCCTCCATTTTTTTGATTTCATATCGGTATGTTTCCATATTTACATTTGCAAGCAGCTTGTCACAAATCGTTTCAATCACTGTATCGATTGGTTCTTCTGCATCAGCAAGTTGTATCTCAAAGTATTTTCCTATTCGGATATCTTCGATTGTTTCATATCCCATACGATGGACTGCTTTTTTTACTGCCTCCCCTTGAGGATCTAACACTGAATCTTTATAGGTTACATATACTTTTACGAAATACATCATACTCGCTCCTTTTCTTCAGTTAGTTCCGATAGACGGTTATATACTTCTTGATAGACTGGGATCAAATCACCTAGATCTCTGCGGTAAACGTCTTTGTCCATATGTTCATTCGTACGTTCATCCCATAATCGGCAAGTATCCGGTGTTACTTCATCCGCAAGCAAAATTTGTCCATTCGACCGGCCAAATTCTAGCTTGAAATCTACTAAAACCAAACCGACCTTAGCAAATAATTCGGTCAAAATTTCATTAATAGCCAACGCTTGGGCTTTCAGCTCACTGATTTCTTCCGGTTTTGCAAGTTGTAAGAAATAGATATGCTCTTCATTGATAAATGGATCATCCAACTGGTCATCCTTATAGTAGAATTCAATGATTGGTTTGATGAATTCTTTACCTTCGGGAACACCTAGACGTTTTGAGAAACTTCCTGCTGCAATATTTCGGATAACCACTTCCAGAGGGATAATTTGTACTTTTTTTGCTAATTGTTCGGTTTTAGACAATTGTTCAATAAAATGATTTTTTATTCCTCTTTGAGTCAGATAACGGAAAATTGCACTTGTGATTTGATTATTCAATTCTCCTTTTCCACTTATCTGGTCTTTCCTCGCGCCATTCAACGCAGTTGCTTGATCTAAATATTCTATCCAAATCAAGTTCTCATCAGAAGTAAGATATATTTTTTTGGCTTTTCCTTCATACAAAAGTTCTTTCTTCTCCATGTACGTCTCTCCTTTTTATTTACATTAAAAGCAAATACATCGTTTTTTGTTCGTGTTTTCACTTTAAATTTTAGCAATCATCTTTTTATAAATCAACAAAAATATGTACATTTAAGGCATTAGATTCTTTTAATGTTCGTGTTTTATCAGAAACGAAAATCTTATACCATCAACAAGCGTTTACATTTATACTTAATGATGGTATATTAGAATTAACTAAAAATTTGGATAATGGGTTCGAGGAGGCACTTGCCGATGGAAGATGCAATAAAACAAGGTCAGCTTTTTTTATCAGAATTAACAGCTGAAGAACGTTCCTGTCTATATAATGATTTGCTGTCGATCAAAGACGTTTATTTATGCAATAAAGATACTAGTTTTTATACATTCCGAAAAATCCGCCGAGCAACCAAGCGCTGTGCTGAATGCCGTAAAAGGACTTTTCTTTATCAGACAGAACACAAAGGCGAACTTTCAATCAGTCAGATTCATGAACAGAAGCGTTTCAAAAATCATTATCGTATCCAGATCTTATTCAATGGACAAGAGATGGAATACGCTTTTCTCGAAAACTTGCTGCAACATCTCCATAACCAGCATTTTAGTTATAATAGCCAAGCCATTTACGCTTAATTCCTCTATTTTTTGTATGTAAAGAGGCACGGTAAAGAGGTAGCCGCTTTTAAAATCAGGTTCCTATTATTGATAAGAAAATATAATAAACTAAAAGAAGCAGAACCGCTAACGGATCTGCTTCTTTTTTGGTTATTTTTGCTATTCTATTTTAATTGAATTTTGCAACTCACTCTTCTTTATTCCAAACCTACTCGTTTGAATATCACGTCAACGTTTTTCAAATGATGATGATAATCAAAGGCATCGTCTATTTCTTCTTTAGATAATACCGATGTGATGGTTGGATCTTCTTCTAACAGCGGGCGGAACTGCACTTGGTTGTCCCAAGCGTACGCAGTTTTTGGCTGAACAAGATCATAAGCTTCTTCTCTTGTCATTCCCTTATCGATCAATTTCAGCATAACGCGCTGGCTATAAATCAAACCAAATGTTGCAGACATATTCCGCTTCATGTTTTCAGGAAAGACCGTTAGATTTTTAACGATATTGCCAAAACGATTTAACATGTAATTCAATAAAATCGTGGTATCAGGCAAGATGATTCGTTCTGCTGAAGAATGAGAAATATCTCTTTCATGCCATAATGTGACATTTTCATAGGCAGTGACCATGTGTCCGCGCACCACTCTGGCTAGACCAGCCATATTTTCTGAACCGATCGGATTCCTTTTGTGCGGCATAGCAGAAGAACCTTTTTGACCTTTCGCAAAAAATTCTTCTACTTCACGTGTTTCGGATTTTTGCAATCCGCGTATCTCTGTTGCAAAACGTTCAATACTTGTAGCAATAAGCGCCATCGCTGAGAAATATTCAGCATGTAGATCCCGAGGGAGAACTTGAGTAGAGATTTCTTGTGGACGGATCCCCAATTGTTTACATACATACTCTTCAATAAATGGCGGGATATTTGCGAACGTCCCCACTGCTCCTGAGATTTTTCCTGCTTCTACTCCTTTTGCCGCATGTTCAAATCGTTCGATGTTCCGTTTCATTTCTGAATACCATGTGGCAAGTTTCAATCCAAAAGTAGTTGGTTCAGCATGGACACCGTGTGTCCGACCCATCATCACTGTATATTTGTGTTCTTTTGCTTTTTCGCCAATGATTTCCGTAAAACGTTTCAAGTCTTCCCGTAAAATATCATTTGCTTGCTTGATGAGATAGCCATAAGCAGTATCTACGACATCCGTACTTGTTAGACCATAATGGACCCATTTTCTTTCTTCTCCCAATGTTTCAGAAACCGCTCGTGTAAACGCAACGACATCATGGCGTGTTAATTTTTCGATTTCCAAGATCCGATCGATATCAAATGATGCATGCTCACGAATTTTTTTCACATCTTCTTGCGGGATTTCACCAAGTTCTGCCCAAGCTTCATCTGCTAAAATCTCGACTTCGAGCCACGCACGGTATTTGTTCTCTTCCGTCCAGATATTCCCCATTTCAGGGCGTGTATAACGTTCTAACATGTTTTTTCTCCTCTAATCCCAAATATTCGTTTGTTTGATTTCTTCCAGCGTTTGCTGGATGTCTTCTGTCAAGATAGTGATATGTCCCATCTTGCGACCTTTTTTTGCTTGTTTTTTTCCATAGAAATGGAATTGCCAGTCTGGCTTATTCTCAATCAAGCGATAGCTTTCCAGCAGTTGTTCTCCCAAAACATTGACCATTACTGCATTGCTTATCAAACGTACTTTTTCTCCTAATGGCCAACCACAAATACCTCGAATATGGGCATCGAACTGACTCATAGAACAAGCTTCAATAGAATAATGTCCAGAATTGTGAGGACGAGGAGCTAATTCATTCACATATAGCCCGCCTGTTTTTGTTAAAAACATTTCTACCCCTAAAACACCTGAAAGGCTCACTGCTTCTGCAATCACACGGGCAATACGCTCAGCCTCCTCGATCACATCCTGATCAATCGCGGCTGGAGCAATCGTTTCATGAAGAATATTGTTGTGGTGGATGTTTTCCACGACCGGAAAAGTCATGAAATCTCCTTGACCATTTCCTGCCACCATGATCGAAATCTCTTTTTCAAACGGGATCCATGCTTCTAAAACACAGGTTCCTTCTCTTAAAAGGTCCATGGCAGGAGCTAGATCCGCCCGACTTTTCAAAACATACTGCCCCTTGCCATCATAGCCGCCTCGAGTGGTTTTCAAAACACAAGGATAGCCGATCCCGTCAATCGCATCTTGGATATCCGTCGGACTGACGATCGTTGCATAAGGAGCAATCACGATGTTGTTCGTTTCCAAAAAAGATTTTTCTAACAGGCGGTCTTGCGTAATCGCAAGCAAGTCTGTCCCTTGAGGAATAAATGACATGGGTAAAATCGCATTTAACGCCTCTACACTGACATTTTCGAATTCATAGGTAATGACATCTGTTCTTCTGGCAAGCTCTTTCAGCGCAAAGGTGTCATCATAGACACTTTCAATGTGCCAATCTGCAACTTGTGCGGCTGGACAATCGCTCACAGGATCCAGCACACCTACTTTAAAGCCCATTTCTTTTGCACTAATCGCCATCATACGACCTAATTGACCGCCACCGACGATCCCGATCGTTGAACCAGGCAACAAAGGTTTAACCAAGTTGATCACTACTTTCTATAACAGTTTTAGCCAACATTGAACGTCTTTCAGCCAATTTAGCCTCCAATTCTAAATCATACATGGAAAGCATCTGTATCGCAAGTAGTCCAGCATTAATTGCTCCCGCTTTTCCGATTGCTGTAGTAGCTACAGGTACTCCTCCAGGCATTTGGACAATCGAAAGAAGCGAATCCAAACCATTTAATGTTCGTGATTGGACCGGTACACCGATAACCGGCAAAGTTGTTTTTGATGCGACCATACCCGGCAGATGCGCGGCTCCCCCTGCTCCTGCAATAATGATTTTGATTCCTTTTTTTCGAGCGTTTTGTGCATATTCAAACATCAAATCTGGGGTTCGATGAGCAGAAACGACCTTTTTTTCATAAGACACACCGAATTCATCCAATATTTGACATGCTTCTTTCATTGTTTCCCAATCTGAAGTACTCCCCATAATCACAGAGATTTTTGCTGTCATTGTTTTTCCTCCCAGTTTTTCTACATTCATATTTTAACAATCACTTTTTTTGATGTCAAAGAAATTTCGAATGTTAACAAAGAAAAACATTTTATTGTTCGTTTTTATTAAAGATGAAAAAAAGGAATGTGACAAAAGTTAGGTCACATTCCTTTTTATGGATAAACGGTGTTCTCCTGCCAACTCCTCGGTCACAAGGAACAATATTCAACAAACATGAGAAGCTTTTTTTTGAAATTGTTCCTTGTGACTCGGAGATGAACGGCAGGCTCACGACCTCTTCCTTCAACGGTGTTCAATCAGCTGACCCTCGGTATTAGCTCAAACAAACGGCAAAATACGAGGAACTATTTTTCCGTTTGTTTCTCTAACAATCAGGTCAAAACGCTGATTTCACAACCTTTCTTTTGCTCTATTACTTCTTGAAGGCTTCTTCCAATATTTCTTCATCTTTTTTCAATCCATTAAAGATCAAATTCAATATGATAGCCGTAATGCTACTCATTACGATGCCATTTCCAGTGAACATTTGCAATGTTTGCGGCATTTGACTGAATAATGTCGGCGTAACATTGAAACCCAGCCCAAATCCAACAGAAACAGCAACAATCAATAGATTTTTATCATTGCTGAAATCAACTTCCAACAGCATACGGATTCCTTGGACTGCCACCATCCCGAACATGACTAACATTCCTCCACCAAGTACCGGCTCAGGGATGATTTGTGCTAACGCACCGATTTTAGGGAATAATCCTAAAACAATCAAGAAGAATGCAGAGAAATAGATGGGTTTTCTTGTTTTGATTCCCGAAAGTTGAACCAATCCGACATTTTGAGAAAAGCCAGTATAAGGGAATGTATTGAAAATACCGCCTAAGATAACGGCAAGTCCTTCTGCACGATATCCCTTTTTCAATTCTTCTTCTCCAACATTTTTCCCAGTAATGTCACCAAGTGCAAAATATACACCTGTTGATTCTACCATGCTGACCATGGAAATGATGATCATTAGTAAAATCGACCATACGTCGAAAGTTGGTTTACCAAAATAAAAGGGTTGTGGAACATGGAACAACGGCGCATCTCCAATCGCGCTCAGATCAATCATTCCCATGAAAGCAGCTAAGATGCTTCCTCCGACTAAACCAATCAATACCGCGATTGAACGAATGAACCCTTTTGCCAGCATTTGCACGCCTACAATTAGGAGAATCGTCACAAATGCAAGTAGCAGATTTGTTTTGTCACCAAAATCAGCTGCTGTTGCATTACCTCCACCCATTTTCTCGATTGCTACAGGAATCAAAGTCAAACCAATAACGGTGATAACCGTTCCTGTTACTATAGGAGGGAATAGTTTTTTAATTTTAGAAAAGACACCAGAAACTAACACAACAAAGATCCCAGAAGCGATAATAGATCCGTAGATAGCTCCTACTCCTTCATTGGTTCCGATCAAGATCAGTGGAGCCACTGCTTGGATCGCACATCCTAAAACGACAGGCAAGCCAATTCCGAAAAATCGGTTAACTGTCAATTGCAATAATGTCGCTAATCCACACATAAAGATATCAATTGAAATCAAATAAGTCATCTGTTCTTGATTAAAGCCTAGTCCTGTACCGATCAAAAGAGGCACCGCTACTGCTCCTGCATACATCGCTAGCAGATGCTGCAGCCCTAAAACCGCAGCTTTTCCATTTTGTGTTTCTTTTTCCACGATTATGCGTCCTCCTCAAGAAACTCAACTTGTCCATTCGTCAAGGAAGCAATACGCGCAAGAGAAACGACTCTCAATCCCATTTCTTCAAGTAACTGACGTCCATCTTGGAAAGACTTTTCGATGACGATCCCGATTCCTTCTACTTGCGCTCCAGCTTGCTGGCATAATTCGATCAATCCTTTTGCCGCTTGTCCGTTTGCCAAGAAATCGTCGATAATCAATACTTTGTCTTCTGAAGATAAAAATTTACGAGAAATAGAAATCGTACTTGTCACTTGTTTCGTAAAAGAATAAACAGAAGCTGTCAATAATTCTTCATCCATCGTCAAACTTTTTGCTTTTCTAGCGAAGATCATTGGAACATCTAATTCTCTTGCAGCAAATAAAGCTGGTGCGATCCCAGAAGCTTCAATGGTCACAACTTTCGTGATTTCTTGTTCTTTAAATACTTCTGCAAACCGTTTTCCCATTTGTTCCATCAATACAGGGTCTACTTGGTGAGTGACGAAGCTGTCGACTTTTAATACGCCCTCGCCTAATATACGTCCGTCTTTTTGAATACGTTCAACTAATTCTTTCACTTTATTTGCTCCTTTATCATTTATTAATACCGAAATAACCGCTTTTGTGCAAAAACCTACTATGTTTCTGTTAAAGAAAAACACCCTCCACTTTATCATAAGAAAAGAAGGGTGAAATAGCCAATCTTTTACTTATAGTCCAGCATTTACGGTACTGGCTAGAAACTGTCATCCATATTATGACGATATATAAGTAGGTATGTAAAACTAATAATAGTGTAAATTCATTTTCTTGCAACTGTTTTGCACGTGAAGGCAGTTTGCCATATTTGAATAAAAAATGTTGTTTCAAATATTGAAAACAGTCTAACACTACTTTCTGAAACTGACAACGTGGTTTACTTATTTTTTTGTAAAATCTAATGATTTTTAATGCATTATTCCTTTTTGTTCGGGTTTAAATAGTTATTTTTATTTTCTCCTATCTAAAAAAGCAGCCCACATAAAAAGAAGGCATGACAAAAAGCATGTCATAGCCCCTTTTTCCGAATAAATAGTGTTCAAAAGACAGCCTATCGGCAATAAGGCAAGATTTTATAAACTACGGGAAGTAATTTCCGTAAATCTATTCTTATTCTTTTAAGCTGACAAGCTCGTCAATCACTACTGCTTTTCCTGAAGCAATAGAATGATTTGCTGCGATTCCTGTCAAAATCGACAAAATACCATCTACGTGAGTTGCTGCCCGATTCCACGGATCTTCTTCTTTTTCTTCACCAAATAGATCATCTAATAAACGCGGATCTCCTCCGCCATGTCCGCCCGCTTCTTGTTCGACGATTACCTCATATGGCTCACCGAACATCGGATAGACATGGATGGACTGAAGAACGGCTGCTCCTTCATCCTTTTTATCTCCACCTGCATTGATGTAAGACTTTTCGATCACTTTCATTTCGATCCGTCCTTTGCTGCCATTGAAAGAAACATTGAATCCTTCCCACGGCATATACGCGTTTAGCGAATACGTCAAAATCGCACCAGTTTCATATTTGACCGTTACGCCTAGTGTATCTTCAATAGAGATATCATCGGAAAATACACTGCGGTCACGAATATATCCACTGTCTTTTTCTGCTTCTAAATACATTTCTCGCAATTCCTCATTGGCTGACAGGTCTATAGCAAATGGATCAGCTTTAGCTAGTTCGCTTCCATAGCATCGACTGTAAAATGTTTCTACTCCGCGTTTCTCCGCATTATGCATCCCATAAAAGTTTAATCCACCGAATGCAAATACCTTTTGGGGACGGCTGTTCAACCAAAAATTCACTAGATCAAAATGATGGGTAGATTTATGAACAAGAAGCCCGCCGCTATTGTGCTTATTTCGATGCCATCTTCTGAAATAATCTGCCCCGTGTTGCGTATTTAACAGCCATTCGAAGTGGATAGAAAACACATCACCAATCACATCACTTTCTATCAGTTCCTTTATCTTCGTGTGATACGGTGCATAACGATAATTAAAAGTGACTCGCAGGCTTCTTCCCGTCTGTTTTTGGACCGTTATTATTTCTTGAGCTTTTTCCTCATCGATAGTCAGAGGTTTTTCGCAAATAACATCATATCCTTTTTTCATTGCACGAATGATATAATCATGATGCGTTCGATCTACTGACGTAATAATGACTTCAGCCGGCCGTACGTCATCCAGTAGTTGCTCAAATTGTGATGGCATACATGTCTTTACTTTTTTCTGTCCATACTTGTTCACAAGTATCCGATTTGCATAATCCATCCTTGTTTGAGATACATCACAAAAACCGACTAGTTCACAAGTTTGATGATACGTAGAGGCAATTGCCTCATAAAAAAAACGCGCTCTCCCACCAAGTCCGACTTGTACATATTTTTTCTTCATTTAAAGTCATTCTCCTTTTCTTTTAAGCAAAATACTGTGACAAATGGCAGCCCTGGATACAGTAATGCAGTGAGTAAAAAATCATGCTGTATACACCAGAACTGTCCATACAAAAGGCATAAATACCACAGAAACCCCTTGACGTTTTTTGACAACAGCCAGATATTCCTTTTGATCAAATAAACAAGACTATCTGCTTTATCTTCTTTGCAGATATCAATTAGCGTACTAAAAAAACTATGGGATACAAAAAGCAACAGACACAATAGAAAAGGAATCAGATACCAAGCTCCAATCTTTCCCACTAATAAATACCAATCAACTGCAAAAATAATGACAAACAGCTGAAACAACGTAATGATGAAACACATCCGTTTGATTTTTCCTTTCCTCCAACATACCTTTTTTTCTGCCAAGTAATGGACAGATAGATAATAAGAAGGATACATCATCAAAAAATAAATCAGATAGACAACACGAGCAGACAGCACTAATCCTAAAGTGAACAAACATCCTAGAACTAAAGCGAAAAGAGCATTACTGATAAGACTGGTTAAAAAAATCCGACAGACATAGTAGTTGAGCTTGTAAAGAAACATCTCTTCTATTGGCTTTCTCATATTCAGCCCTTCAGACCGCTTGTACTGATCCCCTGGACAAGATATTTATTGAAGAATAAGAAAATCAGAAAAACCGGTAGCAGCGACAACGTAGACATCGCAAACATACTCGCGTAAGTCGTACTAGATCCAGCGTCTGCAAATAATTTGATGGCAATCGATACCGTGTAAGATCTCGGCTTGTTTAAATAAATCAATGGTCCCATGAAGTCGTCCCATTTCCAATAAAACTGGATGATGATCGTCGTGATGATCGAAGGTTTCAGCAAAGGAAAAATAATTTTGGTAAAGACACTATACTTGCTGCATCCGTCAATAATCGCTGATTCATCTAACTCTTTGGGGATGCTGACCATGAATTGCATGATCTGGTAAATGAAAAATGCTTGTCCAAAAAAATGTGGTAAAATCAGCGGCACATACGTCCCAACCAAATTCAGCCGATTGTAAATAATAAACTGCGGAATCAAAATCACTTGTGCAGGAATCATCATCGTTACTAACATGACGACGAACCAGAATCTTTTTCCTTTGAAATCGATTCTCGATAATGCGTAAGCAATACAAGTCGAGCTCAGAACTGTCCCTATCGTCGAAACTGCAGAGATGACAAACGAATTCCTAAAGAAAGTAAAAAATGAAATTCCAGCAAACCCCGCCCATCCTTTTGCGTAATTTTCCCATTGAAAAGTCTCTGGAATCAAATTCAGCGAACCACTCAGAATCTCTTGATCCGTTTTAAAAGAACCTGCGATCATCCATAAGACCGGATAAATCATGACTAGACCTAATAGCAAAATAAAACCGTATTGAAACCATTTCGTTACTGTATTATTCATTTCTTCCTCCTCTCATTCACACAACGACCCATTTTTTTGATGATTTGAAAATCAGAAAGGTGACAGCTCCCATAATCAACAGCATGATCCACGAAATAGCACTAGCATACCCCATAGAATTAAAAGAAAAAGCTTGGTTATACACATAAAGAGCATAAAAGTTCGTGGCATCATTCGGACCACCTTGGGTAATGATAAATGCCTGCGTAAAAGTCATAAACGCCGCGATTGTCTGCATAACCAAGTTATACAAAATGATCGGCGAAAGAAGAGGTAACGTGATCTTGTAAAACGTCTGCCATTTGTTCGCTCCATCGATCTCTGCCGCTTCATAATACGAGCCTGGGATCTCTTTGATACCTGCAGCAAAGATGATCATTGCCGAACCGAATTGCCAAGCAGACATCAAAACAAGAGGGATCATGACCAGTTTTTGATCGCTAAACCAGGAAAGCGCAGGTGCGCCTAATCGTTCCAGGAAAATATTCACTAACCCGTTTTTAGAAAACAACTCCCGCCAAACTAGAGCGATAGAAATACTGCCACCGATCAAACTAGGCACATAATACAAAGAACGAAAGAAAGTCGTTCCTTTGATATTCCTCGTTAAAAGATAAGCAATCAATAGACCAAAGATCAGTTTCACAGGTACAGATGCAAATACATAGAGAAAAGTGACTCGGATGGAGTTCAAAAAACGGGCATCACTCAGCATCTTTATATAATTATCCAAGCCGATCCATGAGACTGGATTTCCCAAACGATAATCGGTGAACGAATAATAAAGTGACAAGATCATCGGTATCACTGTTATCAATAGAAATCCTAGGATGAATGGAGAAGCAAATACGTAACCGACCACATTGTCTTGATCCAAGAACCGTTTTAGTTTTTCTTTTTTCATGCCTTCCTCCTGCTGCTATCCTAGAATGTTTGACGCAAACTCATAAAGACTCTCTGCTGCTTCTTCTGCTGTTACTTCTTCATAAATGACTTTTTCAACTAAAAGATTGTATTGGTCTTGAATTTCCGGATTCAAAGCACTATCAAAGACATTCACTTCGCCGTTGTCCATATCGGAAATCATTTCTAAATAATCAAATGTCGCTTGCAAAGTTGCATCATCTGCACGAGCGAGCTGTTCTCGAATATTCGACATGATTGGTACACCACGTTCTCCTTTTAAAATTTCATTGGCTTCTTCACTGTTTTGAAAGAAATCAATAAACTTAGCAGCTTCTTCTTTATGGGCTGAGCTTTTTGCCATACTCAGCATTTGCGAAGAACGTAAAGGGATACCAGATTCTCCATCTGCTTTTCTGCGAGGTGGATTAATCAACTGAATCTCCATATCTTCAGGAGCCCCTGACAATATTTCTGTCAACTGGTTACTTGATAGAAACACCATTGCCGCTTCTCTATCCCTAACCGCCTGAAAAGACAGATCCGTCGTACTTGCAGCTCCACCACCTGGTTCTGGATGGGCCCCTTTGTCTACCAGATTTTTACGCAGCTGGAAAAAATCTGTTAGATAGTCTGGATTTTCAAATCCCAAGCTGTTAGATAGATCTTCCCGATTATAAAAATTCAATCCTTTCTCAACTTGTGGTATTTGAATAATACAGCCAGCTATAAAATCTTCGAATCTTGAAATAGCATAGATTCCTAATTCTTCAGTGATTTGATAGCTGATTTGTTCAAATTCATCCCATGTCCAATTTGAAGCTGGTTCAGGGATATTTAATTGTTCAAATATATTTTTATTGTAAGCAATCGCAAACGAATTCACCCCGTTAGACAGTCCAACTAATTGCCCGTCGTAAGTCGTCGTTGCTAAATAGGATTCATCTGCATTAGAAATATCAATTATCCCTTGCTCCACATATTCATCTAATGGTTCAATCTGATTGATGTATTGAGGAAATTGATTGTTCAGTTGGAAAATGTCCCAGATATCATCTGATGCTGCTAGTGTACCTAATTTTGTGTAATATCCTTCATAATCATAAAATTCATAATCGATCGTCACATGGGGATTTTTTTCTTCATAAAGCTCGATTACTTTTACTGTTGCATCGTGTCGGACTTGCGAACCCCACCAAGCCATGTTCAGCGTGATTTTTTTGTCATCTTCTTGCCCACAAGCCGTCAAGAAGAATAACATAACACTTAAAGCTAAGATGATTCTCATTCTTTTCTTCATTCTCTGCACCTCTACTTCCATTGTTATTTTTCAATATACTGTATTTTTATACAGAACATATTTATTAAACGATCTTTTTCAAGGGGAATAAAAACCAAGACTTGCCTTATCGTTCTGCCTAGGATGAACAACTCAATACTTTCAAGGAAAATTAGATAGTGCTGATTCTTCTTTCATCGCTAAAAACACTTCTTGCTTCAATGATGGGAGGATAATTACGCAAAGAAAAAAGGATATCAGACAACTGTCCAATATCCTTGACATAGCTAAATAAGCATGCTTCTTCGTGTACGCTCTTCCCTAAAAAACAGAAAAATAACTAGTAATTCTGTATGAAATTAGGTACAATATACACGTCGATGCACAAGCATTGACTATGGCAACTTGATTGGTCAGTTCCCGCTGACTTTTCAAGCCCCGACAATTTAGCTGCTACTAAATTGTCGGGTGCCTTTTTTTAGTTTTTATTCGTTTTTCATTCTATAGAAAGCGCTTCAATAAATCAAGACATTTTTTTGTTAGAATGCTAATAATAACAAAAGGTTTTAACTCTTCTTATGTACATTACAGATAAAAAAACAAAAAAATTTCTCTTTTTTTTGAATTCTGAACAAATAGTACTGGAGTACAAAAGACGAGGAAGAGCCACTATCTGCTCTTCCTCGTCTTTTGATTCTCACCTGTTATTCATGATTCTTTTTCTCAGTTTCCCGATATTTTTCCATTTTACGACTAAAAAGTTCTCCGCTACTTGGTGGCGTATATGTGATGGCATTTGCTCCTGCTTGAATGGTCTCAGCAATACTTTCTTCCGTTGGACCACCTGTCGCAATGATAGGAAGTTCAGGATATTTTTTACGAAAATGGCGTACTGCTTCTGCAGTTTCTTTACCTGCACTGATATTGATAATCGAAATACCAGCTGCTAACTTTTCATCTATTTCTGTATATTTCGACGTTACCGTACTGATAACTGGAATATCAACTACTCGACAAACTTCTTTTACTGTCTCTAAAGGCGTAGGACCGTTCAAAACGACCCCTAACGAACCTTGCGCTTCTGCGAACATGCTCATGTAGGAAGAACGAGTACCTTGTGTCAAACCACCACCTACACCAGAGAAAACTGGAATGTCAGCTGCCTCAATAATGCTTTTAGTAATCGCTGGATGAGGTGTAAAAGGATACACAGCAATTACTGCATTCGCATTTGTATTACGTATGATCGCAATATCCGTAGTAAAGATGATGGAACGGATCAATTTTCCAAATATCTTGATCCCGCTTGCTTCTAAAATGATTTCCGGTACTCTTACGATATCTTTTCTCAATTCCGTCATGATTTCTGGCGTAAATTGTTCTGCCATCAGCCACTTCTCCTTTGCTATCTCCGGTCATACTGATTCAATTGATACGTCTCGATGACCTGGATGATTTTTTGCGCATAACCGGGGTCTGTCGCATAACCTGCATCTTGCAATGCTTGTGCGGCTTCCTGATAGTTGGTGGCCGTAATCACTTTTTCATACAGCGCAGGATTCCAATCTACTCCTTGGACGAACAGTTGTGTATGGTCATCCATGGACTGTTCCCATGAATCATACACTTTGAAGTCTCCTTGGATAGTTATCCATTCTTCGTTAACAAATTCCTTTGTTTCCAGGCTTACTTTCTTCTGATCCCCATAAGCCTTGATCCCGAAAAGATTATTGTATTTGCTAGCCAAGGTACTTTTTCCCCAATTTGATTCTAATATAGCTTGTCCTAAAATGATACTAGGAAGCACTCCATAACCATCTTGTAGTTCTTGGGCATGCGGAACAAGCCGTTCAATAAATTTCTGATGGGATTGCGCTTCATTTTCTTGCTGATTATCAGTAAAAGGAGAAGACAGATTCTTCAAGGAAAAAACAAAGGCTAAGAGTATCACTGCTACACCGGCAACCACTGCTGGCCAACGGATATTCTTGCGCTTTTGCTTTTTCCACTTTTTTTTCGCCATGATCAATTCCTACTTTTCATTTAATTCATTCAGATATTCTTCTAGCGTCAATTGGTGTTTGGTGATATACTCAGCATTTTCTTTACCGACATAACGTAAGTGCCAAGGTTCATATGTGATCTTAGTTATATCTTCGTGTCCTTTTGGATAACGAACGATAAATCCATACTGCGCAGCATTATCTGCGATCCATTTAGCTCCAGGCTGATCTCCGTAACTTGCATCCAATACAGTAGAAGGATAACTGTTGTACCAGTTTTGATCGACGACATCGACTGCCAGACCTGTGTGGTGTTCGCTGTATCCTGGCTCCGTAATCGTCTCTTTAGTAATCTTTGTCGCCTCCTCTTCTGATACACCTTGACGACTCATCACATCTTGGACATTTTGTTTGAAAACTTGTTGTTGGGATGATACAGACCGGTAAGCTGAGACCATCACTAATGGAAATCCAGCTGCTTCAGCTGCCTTAGCAAATGCTTCATATTCTGGAGCAATGCGTTTGTCGATCAAGTATCCGTTACTTAATGATGCCAATTGAGTAGACTCATCGATTTCTTTTTCTAATTTGTGATCTGGACCAACCAAAACTAGCTTCCAATCGTCTGTTTTAACATCTGGCAATTGTTTGGACGTACGATCTTTTGTTTCTTTGTCCTTTACCTTGCTGCTGGTTGTTTGATTGTTCTTTTCTTTACTAGCAGTTGTTTTGGTGCTTGTTCGTTCGACTGCTTGATTGCCGGCTTGAACATGCGAATCATCATCGCTAAAAATAACATAGCCCATTGCTGCGATCATAATCACAACTGCTCCAAATCCTAAAAATTTATTCACTTGAAAAATCCTTTCGTTGTTCTTCACGTTCCCCATTCGCCTCATGAACGTAAGTTTCTTCCAGATTTTCATTCACCCAATCGAGAAGTTCGATTTTTTCTCCTTCGATCTGTTTTTGAACATCTGCTGGCAGACGAAAATTCAAAATATCATCATAGCCCCATTCATCATATTGAATACTTACTTTCAAGTCAAGGTATCTACCAGCCTGCTGATTATTTTTCAAAGGGATCAGCTCGACTTTTGCTGCTTTGCTGCTAAGCCATTTTTGCGCGATGCGTGTTTTGATTTGCTTGTACTCTGCAACGGCAACGTTTCGTTTTTCGGGAAAAATAATCGTTTGACGCAAAATCTTTTGCGTTAGCATCCATTCATAATCAGTGAAAAGATTTTTTACTTTCTGCATCGCTTCAGATGGCAGGTTTTTCTCGCCATCTTTCCATTTTTGCCATTGTTCTGGACTGATCAGCAAGTATTCATCTAAAAAATTTTTTTCAGTTTCAAACTGTTCTAATAATACACTCATAATAAGATCAATATATACTTGATGCACGTTTATCCCCTCCTTTTAACTATTCTACTTAAGTTTTGATCAAAAAGCACCTCTTAAATCGCTGCTTTCATTTTTTTTAATGTTTCAAGTCCTCTCCTCTTTATTCTTCGTGATTTTTGTTATAATAATAGACAGACAAGAAACTCAATCCAATTATGAAGGAGCGTTTTCAGATGAAAAAATATCAATGGGGAATCGTTGGTCTTGGTACCATCGCACATGAGTTTGCCGAAAGCTTCAATCAAGAGACGAGCGAACTAACAGCAGTTGCTTCCAGAACTTCAGAAAAAGCGGAAAACTTCGCTCACCGTTACAATATTCCAAAAGCTTACGGAAGCTATCAAGAAATGTTAGACGATGCTGAAATCGACATCGTGTACATTGCTGTACCAAATAGACAGCATATCGACCATATCTTGGCAGCATTGGAAGCAGGCAAACACGTTCTATGTGAAAAAGCCATCACGATGAATAAAAAAGAACTGGCTGACGCTATGCGCTTAGCAGAAGAAAAGAATTTGATCTTAGCAGAAGCGATGACAATCTTCAACATGCCACTTTATCAGCAGTTACGCTCAATAATGGATACAGGAAAACTGGGGGCTTTAAAAATGATCCAAGCACCTTTCGGCAGTTACAAAGAACCAGACCCTAAAAACCGGTTCTTCAATCCAGAATTAGCTGGAGGAGCACTGTTGGATATCGGTACGTATGCTGTATCTTTCGCTCGTTTCTTTTTGAGCTCTCAACCTGAAGTAGTTGCCTCTACAATGGTTCCTTTTGAAACAGGCGTGGACGAACAATCAGTCACTATCTTGCGTAACAAAGAAAATGAACTTGCTGCTGTCAGCTTGACTTTTCAGGCAAAAATGCCAAAAGTCGGTATCGTTGCCTTTGAGAACGGTTATGTGACGATTGCTGATTACCCGCGTGCTGATCGTGCGGAGATCTTATTTACAGATGGTACAAAGGAATTCATCGAAAGCGGGAATACATCTGAAGCAATGAATTACGAAATAAAGAATATGATACACATGATTGAAGGTGACTTGCCCAATCGCTCTCTCTTCTTGACAAAAGATGTCATCGAAATCTTGGATCAAATGCAAGTTCTATGGAAAAATATGTAATTTTAAAAGGTTGTGAAAAAGCTGTTCTGCATCAAGTAATAAGAACAGTCAAACAAAAATAGCTCCTCCTATTTTTCGTTTGGCTGGACTTATTACCGCAGATGCAAGCTTTTGAACACCGTTTAAGAAAGAGGTCGTGAGCCTGCCGTTCAGCTCCGAGTCACAAGGAGCAATTTCAAAAAACAGCTTCTCATGTTTGTTGAATATTGTAACTTGTGACCGAGGAGTTGACAGGAGAACACCGTTTAAGGAAGAGGTCGTGAGCCTGCCGTTCAGCTCCGAGTCACAAGGAGCAATTTCAAAAAACAGCTTCTCATGTTTGTTGAATATTGTGACTTGTGACCGAGGAGTTGACAGGAGAACACCGTTTAAAGAAGAGGTTGTGAACTCAGCTTTTTGACCTGAATATTAGCTGAATTCACAACCTCTATTTTTGGATTTTTTGTTGGGAGAATTCTGCCTTGATTTCAATAAAACTTTTAAAAGACTGCAAAAACTGGAACAATTCTGCTCGATCCTCGAATTCAGGGCGACTAGTCGGCAGAGGCATTTGCCGATACAATACATAAACTTCTTCAATACGTGCTAAAATTTGTCTGCCATCATTTGACTCTGAAAATGTTTCTGCAGTATAAATCAATAAACCATAGATATGTTTTCCATAATAAGCTGGTTGCTGGATTCTCTCTAGATTTTCCAGCATGTCTTTAATCACATTGGCCTGTGCTCTTCTCATAGAGAAGTAAGTTTCGTAGTATAGCGGCTGTCTGAGCCAGTAGTTTTCTTGATGTTCTCTGGCATCTTCTTGGCTTTCGCGAATGAATGTCAGTAAACGTTCGCATTTGATCTGCACATCTTCTTTATTTTCTGATAAAAGAAATTCTGCCATTTGTCTCAAAATATTTCGAAATTCTTTTTCGATCTGTATTTGGTTTTCCTTCAGCTGCTTCGTACGATCTGGCATGTAAACATTTGCAAGCAAAGCAAATACTAATCCAATCGCCATTAATCCCGCTTCATTGCCGATCAGCTGCCAAGACATGTTTTCCTCCACTAAATAATGAGTGACCAAAACCGAATTTACTACGATCCCTTCGGTTAATTTGAAGCGAGAGGCAAGCGGGATGAACAGGAATAAAAAAAGACTGAAGCCAAAAATAGTATACCCAACAGCAAAAAAACTGAACAGTGCTGTTGCCGTAGCTAATATAAAGGCTGCGATTCGATTCATGCCCGTACGCAATGTAGAGCGCTTGGTATTTCCTACACTTAATAATGCAATGATCCCTGCAGCTGGCCAATACAACAGCGATAAGCTACCCGCTGTGACCATCGAAAAGAAGACACTGATCACTGTTTTGACTGTTCGCATTCCTATACGCATTTACTTCCCCCTTTTTTTATTTTAATTATACTTGAATAATGAAAAACTAGCTATCAGACAAAAGTTTAGGTATGATAGTAAAAAGACCAAAAAGGAGAATCTCTATGCAATTTGGCCGTTTTCGACTAGGTATGCGTACGATCAAAAGTGCCTTAGCTGTTTTTTTATGTATCTTGTTTTTTCATTTGACTCAACGAGGAATCCCGATGATTGCTGCATTATCTGCTGTTTTTTCTTTGCGTCAGGACTTGACTACAACCGTTTCTTTTGGAAAGTCTAGGATCATCGGCAATACATTAGGTGGTACATTAGCTATCATTTATTTTTTTGTCAAAAGCTATTTTCACAATGATTTTTTGGTAGAATTGATCTTGCTTCCTATTCTAGTTATTATTGTGATCGTCGTGTCAGATGGTATTAACAATAATTCCGGTATCATTTCCGCAATCGCTACGTTGTTGCTGATTGCGTTGAGCATCCCTCAAGGCGAATCCGCTTTGTATGCTATCCAACGTGTACTAGATACTTTTATAGGGACATTCATTGCAATCGGTATCAATTTCTTTCTTCGTCCTCCTGAAACAGAAAAGAAGGAAGAACTATCAGAAGATTTGGTCGAACTCCAAAAGAAAGAACGATTGCTAAGAACAAATTTACAAGAGATAGAAGCTAAGATCCAAAAACAAAAGAAAAATAGCGAGGACTAATTTTCTTTTGCAATAAAATAAAAAAATGGAGAGAAGAACTTTAAAAAGTCTTCCTCCATTTTTGATTGAACGGTGAAGTGTACTATTTTATTCTTCATTCATCGAGTTTTGTTCTGCCTCTTTTGGCGCTTCATACATATTTACTTGGCTAGTAGTCCCACGTGTCGACAAATTCTCTACGATTTCCTTCAAGTCAAGTCCTGTTGTCGCTTTTAGTGTTTCTTGAGTAGAAGAAAGCAAATTTGTGGCATAATTTGTCACTCGGTTCGCTCCACTGGTTTCTCCTGAACTGCTTCCTGTATCGACAACAGAGATTTTTTCGATATTTCCTAGCGGCTGTGCTGCTTCGCGCATCAATTGCGGTAGCATATCGATAACCATACTCAAGACAGCTGCTTCGCCATATTCCTTGAAGGCATTGGCGATCTTTTGTTTTGCTTCGGCTTCGGCTTTTCCTTTTGCTAGTGCTGCTTCGGCTTCTGCTTGTCCAGCTAAACGTGTCTTATTGGCTTCCGCTTCTGCCAGTGCTTCCACACGGAATCGTTCTGCTTCGGCTTCAGTCACTTCTTTGACTTTTTGAGCTTGTGCTTCTTGTTCTTTAGCGTACCGATCGGCATCTGCTTTTTTCTTCACTTCCGAATCATATTGCTTTTCACGACGTGTGATTTCTTTTTCTTCCAGTTCGATTTGTTTTTGACGTTCTACGATTTTAATCTGCATTTCCTGTTCGATTACTTGTTGTTGTGCTCGGGCACTTTCTAAATTGTAGGCTTGGTCTGCTTTTGCTTTAGCAACATCTTGTTCTTGTTTGTAGGTTGCTAATTTCAGTTCTTTTTCTTTTAATGATTCTGCGATCTCTGTTTGTCGCTGTAATTCAGCTGCTTGTGATTCTTTTTCTGCTTGAGCTTTTTTGATACGCGTTTCTTTTAGAGCTTCCGCTTCTGCTATATCTGCATCTCTTTTGACTTGGGCGATTCTTGGTTTCCCTAAAGAGTCAAGATAACCGTTTTTGTCTCTGACCTCTTTGATAGTGAAAGAAACGATGATCAACCCCATTTTTGCAAGGTCTACAGAAGCGACTTCTTGTACGCTTTGACTGAACTTATCGCGATTTTGATAGATTTCTTCTACAGTCATAGAACCAAGAATCGAGCGCAAGTGTCCTTCTAATACTTCTCTTGCTTCATTTTCCAGTTCTTCTCTTGTCTTGCCTAAAAACTGTTCTGCTGCTGTAGCAATCTCTTCTACAGATGAACCGATTTTGATGATCGAAGTACCATCACACATCACCGGTACGCCTTGTTCCGTATACACTTCAGGGGTGGAGACGTCCAATTTACTCGATAATAGACTGATCCGATTCGAACGTTGAAAAACTGGCAAGACGAATGCGCCACCTCCACGCACAATTTTGATTTTGTTATTGCTTTCATCAATGTGCACATTTTTGCTTCCTAAATAACTTCCACTGATGATCAACGCTTCATCCGGTTTTGCTGTCTGGTACTTCGCTACAAAGACGATCAGCAACATCAGTAAAATCAAAGCTGCGATTGCGATCGCGATAAAAACAACTGGTATTTCCATTTAACACACGCTCCTTTAAGCTTTTATCATGCTTTCATAAGGCATGACATAACAGATTCTTTCCTTGATCTCAATGATCAATACTTTCGTTCCCCGCTCAGCTGTCTGTTCTTGGGGGCTGTAAAAACAAGCTGGACGACTAATGGAACCGGTAACACTTTTCAACTGAATTTCTCCCATACCTCGTACAGGGATCGGTGTGATCACAACAGCTACTTGTCCTTCCAGAGTTTTTTCAGAAGACGAAATCGTTGATTCGGCATGTTTCATCGGCATCAATATATAGAAATTAAGCAAAAATACCAACACTATCGATATGCCTCCACTAGCAATAAATAAAAATAAAGATGATTGATCTGTTAAACGCTCACCTAGAAAACCAAACAAGCTTGTGAAAGTTAACCAAGGGATAATAAGCATCGGATCAAGCGGGCCATCAAAATCGAATACATCTCCAAAAATAATCAATAGGACTGCCAATCCTGCACAAATCAGCAATGTATACCAATAAATCGTCTCAAGTGCGATTCCCCCTATCATATACACGCCTCCTTCCATTTCTACGTCTATCATACCAATGTTTGAAAATTCTGTATAGCTTCTTTTACCGACTCAGTGGTGTTTTTTATAGGAAGGTTGTGTTTATCGTTGACAATTTGTTAAATTTTTGTTTTCATGTTAAAATTTTCACAATAAATTCTTTCGAGGTAGCCTATGTTTCCTTTTTTTAAGAAAAAACCATTAAAGCTCCAGAACACGATCATCCTTGTCGTTTGTTTCTCCACATTCGTTTCTTTGATTGTTTCTGCCATATTGATCAGGAATTTTATTCTTTCGATGAACCGATCTAGTGTGTCAGATAAAATCTCTAGCATTGCTAAAATCGTTGCCAATGATAAACTCATCCAAAAAAAGCTGCAGACTGGTGACCCGACACATGCGATTCAAGGAATAACAAATGAAATCATGATTGCATCGAATTTAGATTTTATCGTGGTCATGGACCCTGAAGGCATTCGATATTCTCACGCAGACCCAAGTTACATCGGTCTTCCTTTCTCAAGTCATGAAGATGTGAAAAAAGTGATTGGAGGACAAGAATTTTTCTCTGAAAAAGAAGGAATGTTAGGGTTCGGCTTCCGCTATTTCGTTCCTATTTATTACAATCAAGAGATTATTGGTGCAGTTTGTGTTGGCTTAACAAACAACACGATTGACAATCAAGTCAAAGATGGACAAAAAATGATTGTTTTTTCATTGATTATCGGACTTAGCGTAGGCATCATAGGCGCCGTTTTTCTTGCCCAAAAAATGAAAAAAGTACTGCTTGGACTTGAACCACAAGAAATAGCAGAACAGTTAAGTGAAAAAACGATTATCGAAAATGAAGTAGATGAAGGAATCTTAGCCATCTCTTCTGATAAAACTATCCTCTTGATCAATACACCTGCAAAAAACATTTTCTACCAAACAGAGCAGCTATTGGATTTCGAAGTAGGAAAAAAAATCAGTGATAATCTATATGACGTTTTGTTTAAAGAGACGATTGAGCATCAAACGACCGTTCGGACTCAATCCATGTATTTAAATGGGATAGAAACTATTTCTAGCGTTACACCTCTTTTTAGCAATGACCGTTTTTTAGGAGCAGTCGCAACTTTACGAAATCGATCAGAAGTAATGAAATTAATGGAGGAGCTTGGGGGGACGAAACAATATATAAACTCCATGAGAGCTCAAACCCATGAATTCATGAATAAACTTCATGTCATTTCTGGTTTGATTGATTTGAAGAAGTATGAAGAAGTCACCCATTTTATCCAGCAGCTAAATCAAAATTATAAAAAAGAGATTGGCCAAGTCTCAAGTCTGATCAAAGTTCCTGCAATTGCCGGTTTTTTATTAGGCAAAATAAACGAAGCCAAAGAACAATCTGTTGAAATGCTGTTAGAAACCGATTCTTTTATCCCTAAAATGGAGATGGATGACTCCATCCATTCACTTTTGCAAGTGTTAGGGAACTTACTTGATAATGCAAAAGAAGCCGTGCTACAAAAACATGAAAGAAACGGACAGGTCCGGATTCATTTAAACTATGACACAGAAGCTGAAGTATTCATCGTGACCGTCTGCGATGACGGTGTCGGGATATCAGAAGAAATCTCAGAAAAAATATTTACGCTAGGTTTTTCGACGAAGGGAATCAATCGTGGGTTTGGGTTGAATCTCATCCATTCAATCGTCAAACGCCACGGTGGATTTTTAGAATTTTCCAAACAAACAAATGGCGGTACAATCGTCTATCTAGAATTACCAAAAAAGGAAGATCAAAATGATGACAAATGTCCTGATAATCGAAGATGATCCAATGGTTGCAGAATTGAATCGTACTTTTGTGGAAAGCATCCCTAATATGAACGTAATCGAAAGTTTCAGAAATGTAGAAGAAGGAAAAAAATATTTCAGACAAAAAAACGCAGATCTGCTGCTGCTTGATGTATACATGCCTGGCGAAAGTGGTATCCATTTTTTATCTTGGCTTAGACAGCAAGGAAATGATATCCCAGTGATTTTGATCACTGCTGCAGATGATATCGAAACCATAAAGAATGTGATCCGCTACGGTGCCTTAGATTATTTGATCAAACCGTTCACTTTGCAACGTTTTCAGCTGGCGATCGAAAAGTATCTTGCTTTCTCTCAGACAATCCAAACGACTGAAAAAGCCGATCAGAAATTGATCGATCAAGTATTCAACCACACCACTCCCATTCACGAAATACCATCATTCATCGATTTGCCTAAAGGTCTGTCAAAACTGACTTTAAAAAAAATAAGTGCATTTATTCTAAAAGAAGATACTATTTTTTCAACAAAAGAACTGGCTCAAAAAAGCTCACTGTCACGTATATCAGTCAAGAAATATTTGAATTTTTTGGTAGAACAAGATATATTGAACGAAAGAATCAAATATTTGGAAATCGGCCGGCCGCTAACCTGTTATGAATTGACAAAGAATGGGCGGAAAAAGCTCACAGATTACTGTTGAGTCATCGAATTATCCCATACAAAATAGTCCAAGTATACAGAAGTAACAACTGTTTACTTGGACTATTTTTAAACATTTTATTGACGAATATCCATGTTTTCTTATCTTAATTGACGGGCTTTAGGAAGAGATACCTCATTTTTCGTTTTTCCAGTTTCTATTATTTCACGAAAGTTCTCGAAACTTGTCGAAATCATATTTGATAATGCCTCATCTGTATTTGAACCTACATGCGGGGTTACAAGAACTCTAGGGTACATTTCTACTAATTGCTGGATAGCAGGGTCTGGAATCGTCTCCCATGGCTTGAAGGATCGGAAAAAAACCTCTGTTTCATTTGCAAAAACATCGGTTGCAAAACCAGCTAAATGATTGCTTTTCAAAGCTCTTAAAATAGCTTCATTATCTTGAAGCTCTCCACGGGCTGTATTGATCAAGATGCTGCCTTTTTTCATTTGAGCTAAAAATCCTTCATTGATCATTTGATCGTTTTCACCTGGGATATGAGGTACATGAATACTGACGATATCGCTTTTGGCTAATAACTCTTCAAGCGAGTGGAACGTCAATACTTTTTTAGCAGCTTCTGTCTGATGAATATCGTAGCCGATAACTTTGGCTCCTAGTCCCTTAAACAAAACAGCTTCCGTCAACCCTATCCTGCCTGTTCCTATGATCCCTACTGTGCAATTTCTGATTTCACGACTAAACATTTGCTCATCCACTCGAAAATCTTTGAAAGATGTTCGGATCGTCGTATACGCAGTATTTCTCAAAAGCATCATGGCAAAAGTCAAAGATAACTCTGCTATCGCATTTGGCGAATACGATGGTACACGGGCTACTGTCATACCAAAATCAGCTGCCGCTTGTAGATCGATATGATTGACTCCCACAGTCCGTGTAAAAACATAACAAATCCCATATTCCTGCATTTTTGCAAGATTGGTCTCATCTGCTATACAATTTCCCCTCAACAATACAGCATCATGGTCCTTTGCTGACACGATATTGTCATGTGTCAACAGTTCTTCATAAAGACTGAGATCATAATGGTAAATATTCAATTTTTCAAAAAAATCTATCTCGTTCGGACGAACACCGTAACATGCGATTCTCATACTTTCTTCCTCCATTTCTTATGAAAATAAACCTATGCCATGAATCATTTGTAATACAACGATCCATACAGGTGTCAGTACCACAGCAAAAATAGTTGACAGTAAGGATGCATTGGAGGCTAAAAGTGCCTCCCTATCAAAACTGATAGCATAGGCTGCTGCCACTGTTGCAGCTGGTGTAGCCATCATGATAACGATTGTTGCCAGTGCTTCAAAATTGACTGGTAGAATATTCGTTGCCGTCAAAACTGCTAGAATCACGATATTCAATGCAGGTACAAATACCACTTTGACTAGACTGTAATACCATGAAGTTTTTTCAGATGCAGCTTTTTTGAAGCTTACTTCACCTAATGTTGCGCCGATTGCTAGCCACGCCAATGGTGAACTTAAACCAGCTAAATAATCCATCGGCTGAAATAGCCACGGTGCAGTCTGGTCAATTCGCAAAAACGCTACTTGGCTTATCTCTCCTTCTGCACCTGTAACTGACACTTGTGGCAGATACCCTTGGAACAGCCAAATGAAAAGGCCGGCAAAAGTAGCGATAATGATTGGATTGACGAACATCGCTTTGATATTTTTAGCTTCCATCTTCAAGCCACTCATTTTTATGTATCCATAAGAATACAAAAAGATTCGGTAGCCAATATTGAAAATTGAGGAATACATCACGCCGACAGGACCATAAATCGCACTGACGATAGGCGTTCCGAAAAAGGTCGTAGAACCAAAGATCGTCAGGACACGCAACGTTGTTTGCTTATCCCCTTTATAGCTTAAGAAAAAAGGTTTTGAAACTAGAATAAGAATAATATAAATAACTAATCCCCAAATCAAGACATTGATTCCTTGCATCAGTAATTCTGTATTGATATCTTGCATGAAAGCTCGAAATGCCAGTGCTGGCAAAGCCACTGTTAAGACGACTTTCGATAGAATTTTTCCAACAGATTCAGAAAAAATCCCCTTTTTTCTACAAACAAACCCTAATAATATAATAAAAACTGTTGAAGTGATTGCACTGACAATCGACATATCTGTCAAAGTCGATCGAAAAATGTCAAATAAGTTCATCTTTCTCCTCCTAATTATGTTCATTTATTCACAATAAAAAAACGCTTTTATTTTGCTAATACGTATTAACATTTTTAATTTTATCTTTACATTGTTACTTATTGAACAATAGGAAATTAAAGAAACTTTTGAAACTTATGTAAAGTGATTTTTACTAGAACACAAAAAAAACCTTAAAACCAAACTTAAGAAGTTTAGTTTTAAGGTTAACTTAAATTATATTATGCGTGGAAACGTTCCACGCCATCTAGATAAGTTGCTTCCAATGTCATATCAGGGTTCAATACGATAAAGTCTGCATCGCGTCCTTGAGCGATTTTTCCACATGTATCATCGATTTTACAGCTGATTGCTGGAATCAGACTAGCCATCATGACTGCTTGTTCTGGTGTTGCTAATCCCCAATCTACAACATTTTTAATTGCTTCTTTCAATTTCAATATACTTCCAGCTAAGTTGCCAGATTCTAGACGTGCTGTTCCTTCTTTTACTACTACTGGAAATTCGCCTAAATTGTAATTTCCATCAGGCATCCCACCGGCCATCATACAGTCTGTAATTAATGCGACATGATCATGTCCTGCTTTTTCCATTAGGATTCCCGCAGCATTTGGATGTACATGATGGCCATCACAAATCAATTCAGAAAAGACATGTTCTAAAGATAATAACGCACCCACCATACCTGGTTCGCGATGATTCAATCCACGCATACCATTGAAAGCATGGACAAATACACTGGCGCCAGCTTCAACAGCTTTTTGCGCTTCTTCTAGCGTAGCGTTACTGTGACCTAGAGAAACAACTACTCCTTCTTCAGTCACTTGTTTGACAAACTCTTCTACACCTTGACGTTCCGGTGCTAAAGCAATTTTTTTGATTAAACCGCCTGAAGCTTCTTGCCATTCATGGAAAGTATCCAAATCAGGATCCCCGAAATAACTTGGGTTTTGTGCCCCTTTGTGTTCTTCTGTGAAGAAAGGACCTTCAAAATAGATTCCTTTGATTTTAGCTCCTGGTGCTTCCTGATACATTTTGCCGATTGTCTCAGCTACATCTTTTAAACGTTCTTTGCTTGACGTCAATGTTGTTGGTAAAAATGAAGTCACTCCACAAGATAACAGACCTTCAGACATCACTTTGATGCCTTCTGCATCATTATCCATTACATCATGATTCATATAGCCGTGAATATGTGTATCTACCAAACCAGGAGCAATCCATTTGCCGCTTTGGTCAATGATGTTGACTTCTCCCTCAGGTAGTTCTTTGGTGTATTCACCAAAAAGTCCATCGGTAATTTCAAGATAGCCTGCATGTTTGACACCTGACGCTAAAAAGAATTTGTCAGCATAGATAAAAGTTCTCATTCTATTCTCTCCCTTTGTTTTTCTACCTCTAAAGTACTCTTATTTAGAGAAGAAGTCAAGAATGGTCTACACCATTTACAAATTTTTTGAAATTTGTTTCACAGCTTGTGCTAAGCCTTCATAGAATGCTGCTCTTTCTGGTTCTTCTTTACGCTTGTATATTAAGCTTTTAAGCACAAATAAATCATTGAGGTAATAGTAGCTATTCTTCTCTTGAGCCCAATAGATTCCTTGATTCACCTGTTCTAACGCTTCGTCGATTTCATTTTGATGGAATAAGAAATTTCCATAATTATAAAAAATTTGCGAAAATTCACTTTTTGATCGTTCGTCAGCTGATTGGTGCAACAGTTGAATGCTTCGACTCAAATAATAGCGTGCTTCAGCCGTTTTTCCTGCAACACCATATATTTTTCCAATGCAACTGATCAGTTGTATTTCTGTGTCAGAAACATGGATTCTTTCTTTTTGGCTAGAGTAGCTTAATGCTTCTTTCAAATAATAAAGGGACTGAGAGATATTTTGACGCAACGTGAATTCGCAAACACCGAGATAATAATAATAGCGTTGAAAGTCAGTTGCTTGATACAGATTTTCAGAAATATCAGAAGATTTTAGTACTTGTTCTAACTTCCGATAATCACGTTTTTGGAAACAACTATCCAACAGTTCAAATAATTTATCGTTTGTCCGAGTAGTTTTTCGAGAGAGATTCATCACATGATCAATCGTTACCCCTAGCCGTTGACAAATCTGCATCATCACCAATACATTCGGCAGTTCCTCATTATTTTCGATCCGACTTAATACACTTTGTGAACAAATATCTTGCGAAAGCATTTTTTGCGTCATTTTTTGTTCTTTTCGAATCTCTTTAATGATCGTGCCAAAGGACTCGATTAACGTTTCCATAAGTATCCTCCCCAAAATATGCGTATTCGCATTCTATTCGTATTTTACTTTAGGAAGTCGCAAACTTCAAGAAAAGACTTGCAACTAAATAATATACTTTAGTTATTTAAGAAAACTCCACTAGAAAGAGAGCCTCAGTGTGTTTGTCTGTGGCCCTCCTACTGAAAAATTTGGTTTTTAAAATCATTTTTGGCGATAGGTTGCTAGGAATTCTCTCATTTTCTTAGCTGTTTGTTTCAAATCATCCATTTTAGGAAGATAAACGATTCGAAAATGATCTGGCTGGTTCCAATTAAATCCACCACCATGTACAAGTAGAATATGATGTTCATGTAAAAAGTCCAAAACGAATTTTTCATCATCCAAAATATTGAATCGCTTTGTATCAATTTTTGGGAATATATAAAAAGCAGCTTTTGGTTTTACGGCTGAAAGACCAGGAATATCATTGATTGCATTATAGATATATTCTCTTTGTTCATAGATCCTTCCGCCTGGCAGGAGCAGCTCATCGACACTTTGATAACCGCCTAGCGCGGTTTGGATAATTTGCTGAGACAATACATTGGAACACAAACGCATGGAGGACAACATATTCAGCCCTTCTATATAGCCTTTAACGTGTGACTTATCTCCACTTAGGACCATCCAGCCTACTCGAAATCCTGCTACACGATGAGATTTGGATAGACCATTCAGCGTAACAACGAACAAATCAGGCGCTAATGTAGCAATCGGAATATGTTCTAGACCATCCATCACTAAGCGATCATAGATTTCGTCGGAATAAATAATCAGGTTATTTTGTCGAGCTACTTCAACGATTTCTTCTAATAATTCTTTTGGATAAAGTGCCCCAGTAGGATTATTAGGATTAATGATAACAATAGCTTTTGTCCGACTCGTTATTTTTGATGTGATATCATCAATATCAGGATACCATTCTGCCTCTTCATCGCAAATATAATGAACAGGTGTGCCTCCAGCTAATGCAATAGAAGCCGTCCACAACGGATAGTCCGGCATTGGAACCAGTACTTCATCTCCATTGTCCAGCAACCCCTGCATACACATCGTGATCAATTCGCTCACTCCGTTGCCGGTGTAGATATCATTGATCGTCACATTCGGAAAATGTTTCAGTTGGCAATATTGCTCAATTGCTTTTCTAGCAGAAAAGATCCCCTTGGAATCTGAGTAGCCTTCTGAGTCACGGGCATTCATGATCAAATCACGAATGACTTCGTTTGGTGCTTCAAATCCAAAAGGTGCGGGATTTCCCGTGTTCAATTTTAAAATACTAATGCCCTCTTCTTGCATCCGCTCCGCTTCTTCTAGAACGGGACCGCGAACATCGTAACTGACACCTTCTAATTTGTTGGATTTTTCAAATTCTCTCATCACTTAGCCAATCCCTCATTTCAAAAAGTTAGAACTTTCCAAATTTTTTGTTATTTACTATTTCAATATCATACTCCATCCTAGAAAATTTTGCCACTTATTTAGGAAAAACGTAAGTATTAAAAAAACACAAACAAGCGTTAAGAACTTAATTGTCATGATAGTCATTCCATAGATTCGCTGCCCAATCCATTGCAATTCCACAAATGATTCCTAGCATAAAACCAAGCAAAAAACGTCCGAATGCAAGTCCAATCAATACACCTAAGATCATTCCCAGTCCTGAAAATTCTCCGTCATATTTCTCCATCTTAATAAGTCCTCCCATTTTTGAGCTTGACAACTATGTAAAACCTCGCTATCATTATTGTGTTATTATTACGCAGATGTGTTGGAATTGGCAGACAAGCATGATTGAGGGTCATGTGAGCGTTAGCTCGTGTGGGTTCGAGTCCCATCATCTGCACTACAACTCGTGAAGTTAATTTTGCTTCACGAGTTTTTTTGTTTGAACGTTTCTTTATGCCATTATATACATATCACTGTATCCTTTACAAAAAGAACGTACAATCATGTAAACAGCCTGAGGTGAGTATATGAAGGTCGGAAACAAGCTACTCGTAGAAACTTGCAAGTGTTAAAACAATTAATCGAAAAACGAGTAAAATCCCTCACCTAATACTAGAGCGAGGGATTTTTTGTATATTATCTGTTTATCACCGTTATTATAAAGGTACAAATACCAAGCACGGTTAATCCAAATTGCATAAATTCATTTTTTTGTAAACTCATGCTTTTCATTAGCTCTTTAACTGCCATTAGTACTAAGATGGCGATAACAACATAAAGTATATAGTACGTCCGCATTCCGGAAGCCCATACTGTGGGAGAAAATCCCATAATTAACCTTGAACAAAATCCCATTATCATCAAAATAACTAAAAAAATAGAAGTTTTCTTATTGTCAAAACTTAAATAAATTCCAACAATTAAACATAGTAATAATGCCAAGACTACTAAAGTAGCTATCCAAGTACCTGGATAAAAAAGTGACAGTTTCGTTCCTAACTCTGTAAAGAGATTATTCAGGTTACTACTACTCCAAATCATTGCCCTTTTATTTCCATTGACGTAAGTAAAGCTTTGACCCATTGTATTACCAAAATAAATAATCAGGTTTAAGAAAAACGGTAATGCAGTCAATATACGCACATAATAGTTTTGACATTTCCTATATGTTAGAAGGAAAATTAAGAAAAATAGCAATAAAAATAAGATATTCATGTCTAAAAAAAACGGCTTTCCAAATGATGAAATACCTAAATCTAACTTATTAAGAAAGTTGAAATTTTTATATTCAGGAAACCATTTATTAATTTCATGTGCAGCACGTAATGCATTCCCTGGAGTTGTCAAAGAGAAAATTAATTCTGCTAAGCTTATTATTGAAAATACTGATAACTTATAATTATATCGTCCATTGACAATCAAATATAAACTAACTATACTTGTTAGAACAAAAAAACAGGCGTTGACTTGTTCTTGATTAGTTAAAAATATCAATAAAGGAATACTTACCCAATATATTTTTCTATTTATTTCTTCTCCTCTTAAGAGTTGAAAAAACGGATAAAAAGTTAGTAAACTAAATGCTACTGGCCACTGATAGTTCAAGGTGGTTGCTCTCCAACCGGTTTCCCCCATTACTGTCAATGGTATTAAACAGTATATAGAGCAAACCAATAATAAATTTTTAACATTTATTTTCTCAAAAACATACTTGCAAAGTAATACTACAATTCCTAACATAATCGTAGAATTTAATAATTTCCATAGCATAAAGTGTTTAGAAAAGAACATTAAGAATAGTTCTATAATAATTCTTGAACTCCATGTCTTATAATGTTCTATCGAAGCACCCAAATAGCCAAGTTCATCTAATCTACTTGCATAAACTACGTCATCCGCTCTCATAGTCGGCATATACATATTAAAGAGTAAAAAGATACCCCAAATCCCTATTAGTAACAAGATCAGTTCTTTGTTATTCGTTATTTTTCTATTATGTTTGTTCATTTTTATACTCCTTCTTATATTTCCTAATAGAGTATAACATAGCTTTAAGCATTACTTAAAGATAACTTAAAAGTTATCTTTTAAATACTTAATTGTTAAATACCTTATTTGATGCAAAAGAAATCTACGATAGTCAACAAAAAAAATTTTCATTATATCCAGAAAAATTTTTCTTAGTTAAGGACCTATGGATTGCAGTAATGCAGAATTCGTCGAATAAACTGCCAAAGACATACAATCATATTGCTTTTAAAATTGACGAACAAGATATAGATTCGTTTGTCTCAAAAATCCAAATGTTAGGTTTAACTGTCGAACCAGGACGTTCTCGTGTGAAAGACGAGGCTTCTTCAATTTACTTTTACGACTATGATAATCACCTCTTCGAGTTACATACCGGTACTCTCCAGGAACGTTTAAAATCCTACAATTCCACTACCTGAGACTAGTAATGACTAGTCTCTTTTTATGGCCTCTGATCCCCCCATTGAGCGAATACTAATAGGGCTTCGAATTGATCTGTTCAATCTTTAAGCAATATCCCTCAAATGAGTTTGGAAAGTTTAGTGATTCATCACAAATACTTAAATACATGTAGTTATATATAGATTGAGGTTCTTGTGAGCGTATGCTCGTGTGGGTTCAAATCCCATCGTCTGCATCCATCTTTCCAAAACAAGCGGCTAGGACATTTTTGTCTCAGCCGCTTGTTTTCTAGTTTATTCTTTCATCTTGTCGGACCTTTTTTCTTGGGTATAGACTTTTCTCATATTCTACCACAATTTTGGGTTTCCCTAACACATGATAGGATCTCACAACAAATTGCTTTCTATTATTATAATAACCTGTAACGACTAACTTCATCCCTTCGTCTACTTCAGCTAGGAAGTTCAAACTATGGGAAGCAATCAAACAATTGACCCCATTTAAACTGAAACGGATCAACGGTCTGGCACTAACTTGCAAAGTACGGATCTTATCTACTGTTCCATATTTTTTCTCCATAACCTTCACCTCAATACCATTATACGAACATACATTCCCTTTGTAAAGAAGAAACTCTGTTTTATCTTTTTGACTTTTTGTCTATTACCTTTCTTAAAATCATATTGGCACTTCCTGCGAAGATGAAGGACATGTACTAAAAAAAAGAGGCAGCAGTATAGATTACTGTTGCTTCTTTACTAATTTAGGTTTACTTGTTAAGAAAGATTATTTACGCAAATGTTCTTCAACAATTTGCTGAGATTTATCAGCTGTATCTTCCACTTCATCTTTTGCTTTTTCTAACTTTTGAATATATTGTTTCAAGCTTGAGTTTTCAGCAGTTGCTTCGTCTAATTTCTTTTGTGTATCTGTTAACTGAGTTTCTACATTTGTTTTTTCTTGTGTCAGTGTTGCGATTTGTTGATTCAAACCATTTACAGTATTTTGTAATTCTGAAAGTTTTGCTTGTGCTTCTTGTAGTCTTGCTGTCCAATCTGCATTCAGATGATTGATTTCATCATTTTTTTAGTTGATCTCATCTAGTTTGACATTGATTTCATTTTGTTTGCTTTGTAGTTGTGCATCCTTGCTGACTAATTGACTTTCTAAGTTTTGTTTTTCTGCTGCCGATTGATTTTTTTGGTTTTCTAATTCATTTACTTTTGTTTGGTATTCTTGGACATCTGCCTTTGAATCTTGCAATGTCTGTTCTTTTTGTGCTAGTCGAGCGGTAAGATCTGTAATCGCTTGCTCTTTATCTGTCAATGTATGATCAAGCTGTGTCAGATTCTCATTGATTGTATCAATATCTGTCTCTCCACCCCACAAAATAATTTCATTTGCGTACCGCGTGCCTGTGTAGCCAATTAGACATAGAAATGCAACGACAATCCCACCAGTAATAAATTTCTTTTTCATTTGCATAGCTCCTTAATCCAATACTTTTACATACTAAAAGTAAGTGATCTCAAACACAATGTCAAGCGTTTTTAAATTACATATGTAATTTTAATATAAATACTATCAAATACTCATTTAATCCTCCTTTTTTATCTATCGCCGATTGTAAAATTAAGCTAGACAACTAAAAAAGTCATTTGTGCTACACTCAAAATAGTTCCGACCAAAGAATTATAAGGAGTGAGTAC